>NZ_DAOKZA010000030.1:0-49294 GCF_035325925.1 Azohydromonas sp.
ACCGACCCCGGACAGCGAGTGTTCATGCGGGTCGACGGGGTTGTTCAGGGCGGACTGTTTAGACGAGGTTCGACGCCGCCGGGGTTCACGCCGTGACCATGTGCCCGCCGCGCCTGTACTGACGGGCGCCCGAGACGGCGGCGCCGGCCGCGGGGCGCGGTCTGTTCGCGTCGCGTCCGGCCCAGCGGTGGGTGACACGGTCCGCCGGCGCGCGGGCGGCTCTGCCAGAATGTCGTCGACCGGCCCCGGCGTGTCGTGATCGTCTGCCGCGGGTCGAGAGGGAGAGCCGATGATGCCGAGGCAGACGACCTGTGGGCAGCCCCCGTGCAGGGCGGCTGGCGCCGCGACGTGCGTGAGCGGGCGATGCGATTGATCGTCGGCGTGCTGAGCCTGCTCGTCGCCGCGGCGGTGGTGATGCTGCTGGCCAAGCAGCAGTTGCAGGCCGTCGGCACCTTGCGCACGCCGGCGCCCGCCGCCGCCCCCGGTGCGACCGCGCCGGCCGCGCCGGCGCCACCGCCGACGGTGGCCGAAGGCGCCCGGCAACTGCAGCGCCAGGTCGCCGACGACGTATCGCGCGCGCTGCAGCAAGGCGCGAACCGTGCGTCCGGCACCGACTGACGCGATGCGCACCTTGTCCGCGCTGCGGCGACTCGCCGGCATGGTGGTCGAGTCGGGCGTCGGGCTCGGCAGCCTGCCGGCGGCAGACCGTGACGCCGCGCTGGCCGCGCTCGACGGCGGCCGCGGCCGGGTCGACGCGTGGCGCGCCGTCGGATGCCGGCGCCGCGCGCGGCGCCGCGCCGCGTGCCGGGCACGCGTCGTCGAGGCCGGGTAGTCGATGGCGCCGTCTTCGCCGTTGGAGGCCGACGAGATCGGCATGCGTCTGGCCATCGACCAGGCGCGCAACGCGCTGCTGGCCGGCGAGGTGCCGGTCGGTGCGGTGATCGTGCGCAGCACCGACGCCGGGATGCAGGTCGTCGCCACCGGCTACAACCGCCCGGTGACCACGCACGACCCGACCGCGCACGCCGAGATCGTCGCGCTGCGGCACGCCGCGACACTGCTCGAGAACTACCGGCTGCCCGGCTGCACGCTGTACGTCACGCTCGAACCCTGCGCGATGTGCGCGATGGCGCTGATGCACGCGCGCTTCGAGCGCGTCGTGTTCGGCGCCTGGGACCCGAAGACCGGCGCCGCCGGTTCGGTGGTCGACCTGTTCGCCGAGGATCGGCTGAACCACCACACCGCGGTGCGCGGCGGCGTGCTGGCGGGCGACTGCGGCCAGTTACTGCGCGACTTCTTCGCCGAACGCCGCGCGCGCCAGCGTGCGCTGCGTGCCGCCGCCGACACGCTGCCGACGGCGCGCGACGGCGCCGACGACGACGCGCCGATCCCCACCGGCGAAGTCATCGAGGGCGATCTGTTCCCGCCCGACGACCCCGTCGACCGGTGAGCCGCCTGACCCTGTTCTCGCCGTCGGGCGTGGTCGCGAGCGCGCCCGCGCTGCGCCGCGCCGCGCGCCGGCTGACGGCGCTGGGTTTCGACGTGCTGATCGACGACGCGGCGCTGGCGCGCCACATGCGCTTCGCCGGCGACGATGCGACGCGTCTCGCGGCGATCCACCGCGTCGCCGACGCGGCGCCGCGCGTCGCGCTGGCCACGCGCGGCGGCTACGGGCTGACGCGCCTGCTCGACGCGATCGACTGGGCACGCGTGGCCGCCAGCGTCGGGCGCGGTACGCGCTGGGTCGGCTACAGCGACCTGACGGCGCTGCACCTGGCGCTGTGGGCGCACGCGGGGGTGTCGGGCTGGAGCGGACCGCTGGCGCTCGACGACTTCGGCCGCAGCGACGCCGACGGCGGCACCGACGAGGTCACCGTGGGCTGCTTCGCCGAGGCGATGGCCAGCGAGCTCGAGGCCGTGGGCTTCCGCACCGCGGCCGGCCTCGACGGCCTCGACGCGAGCGGCCCGCTGTGGGGCGGCAACCTGACGGTGCTGGTGTCGCTGCTGGGCACGCGCCACTGGCCGGGGCGGCGCGTGCGTGACGGGCTGCTGTTCGTCGAGGACGTCGCCGAGCACCCGTACCGCGTCGAGCGCATGCTGCTGCAGCTGCACCAGGCCGGCGTGCTCGACGCGCAGCGCGCGCTGCTGGTCGGCGACCTCGGCGGCTGGAAGGCCTCGCCGCTGGACCGCGGCTACGGGCTGCGCGCGATGCTGGCGCACCTGCGCTCGGTCACGCGCACGCCGATCGTCACCGGGCTGCCGATCGGCCACGTGCCACGCACCAAGGTCTGCCTGCCGGTGGGCCGGCGCGCGCAGCTGGTGGTCGAGCGGCGCCAGGCCTGGCTGGCCTGGGGGCACGCGTGATGCGCTGGCTGGTCGCGCTGGCCGCCTGCGCCGGCCTGCTCGCCGGCTGCGACAACAGCCCGCACCCGCGCGGCACCGCGTCGTCGAACACGCTGCTCAACGCGTTCCAGGAACGCAGCCCGCGCACGCTCGACCCGACCACCTCGTACAGCAACAACGAGACGCCGTACACCTACCAGATCTACGAGCCGCTGTACGGCTACCACTACCTGAAGCGCCCGTACACGCTGGTGGCCAAGACCGCCGAGGCGGTGACCGAGCCGCAGTACCTCGACGCCGCGGGCCGCGCGCTGCCGCACGACGCCGACCCCGAGCACATCGCGTTCAGCGTCTACGACATCCGCATCAGGCGCGGCATCCGCTACGCGCCGCACCCGGCGTTCGCCAGGGACGAGTCCGGCCGCCACCGCTACCACGCGCTGAAGCCGGGCGACGTCGGCGCGCGGCGCTCGCCGCTCGAGTTCGAGCACCAGGGCACGCGCGAGCTGGTGGCCGACGACTACGTCTACGCGTTCAAGCGCCACGCGACGACGCGGGTCGAGGCGCCGATCTTCGGCATCTTCGCCGAGTACGTCGTCGGGCTGAAGGAGTACGCGGCGCGCATCAAGGCCGAGGACGCCAAGCTGCGCGCCGGGCTCGACCCGGCCGCGCTCGACAAGCCGTTCCTCGACTTCCGCCGCTGGCCGCTCGAAGGCGTCACGGCACCCGAGCCGCACCTGCTGCGCATCAAGATCCGCGGCAAGTACCCGCAGTGGAAGTACTGGCTGGCGATGACCTTCACCGCGCCGGTGCCGTGGGAGGCCGACGCCTTCTACGGCCAGCCGGGCATGGCCGCCAACGGGCTGAGCCTGGCGACCTGGCCGGTGGGCACCGGGCCGTTCATGATGACCGAGGTGGTCACCGACCGTCGGCACGTGATGCGCCGCAACCCGCACTACCGCGGCACGCCGTACCCCTGCGAAGGCGAGGCCGCCGACCGCGACGCCGGGCTGCTCGCCGACTGCGGCCAGGCCGTGCCCTTCGTCGACGCGATCGTCTCGACCAACGAGCGCGAGAAGGTGCCGCACAAGGCCAAGTTCGTGCAGGGCTACCTCGACGTGCCCGAGATCGAGCGGCCGGAGTGGGGCGTCGAGTTCATCAACGACATGCAGGACTCCGACGCCACCGCGGCGCTGTACGCCGAGCGCGGCTTCCGCCTGCCGAGGACCGTCGACATCAGCAACTGGTACCTCGGCTTCAACTGGCTCGACCCGGTGGTCGGCCGCGGCGACACGCCCGAGCAGCAGCGGCGCAACCGCAAGCTGCGCCAGGCGATCTCGATCGCGATCGACTGGGAGGAGGGCTACGGGCGCATCTTCCTGACCAAGGGTGGCGAAGCCGCGCACGGGCCGCTGCCCGCGGGGCTGTTTGGCTCGCGCCACGGCACGCCCGAGGGGCACAACCCGGTGACGCACAAGCTCGAGGGCGGCAAGGTGGTGCGCCGTTCGCTCGACGAGGCGCGCGCGCTGCTCGCCGAGGCCGGCTACCCGAACGGCCGCGACGCGCTCACCGGCAGGCCGCTGGTGCTGAACTACGACTACCAGCGCACGCCCACGCCCGAGATCAAGGCCGAGCTCGACTGGATGGTGCGCCAGTTCGCCAAGCTCGGCATCCAGCTCGAGATCCGCGCCACCGACTACAACCAGTTCCAGGAGAAGATGCTCGCCGGCAAGCAGCAGATCTTCTGGTGGGGCTGGCTCGCCGACTACCCCGACGCCGAGAACTTCCTGTTCCTGCTCTACGGCCCGAACGGCAAGGCCGAGCACGAGGGCGAGAACGCAGCGAACTACGCGAACCCCGAGTACGACCGGCTGTACAAGCGCATGCAGACGCTCGACGACGGGCCGCAGAAGCAGGCCGTGATCGACCGCATGGTCGACATCCTGCGCGAGGACGCCCCCTGGGCCTGGGGCTACTTCCCGTACGCCGCCAGCGCGTTCCAGCCCTGGGTGCACAACGGCAAGCCGAGCATCCTGATCCGCGACATGGCGATGTACTACCGCATCGACCCCGAGTTGCGCGCGCGCAAGTGGGCCGAGTGGAACCGGCCCGTCTACTGGCCGTTGTCGCTGCTGCTGGTCGGCGCGCTGTGGCTCGTCTGGCGGCTGCGCGCCAGCCACGTCGAGCGCGAGCGGGCGGTGGCGCGGCCGGCCGAGGCCGTCGGCAGGGGGGGCGCCTGAAGTGAACCTTCCCCGACGTGCTTCGCGCGCCCCTTCCCGAGGAGGGGGCACCGCCAGCGGACCGGCAAAGCCGGATCCGCGACGATCGCTGTATGGCGCGGGTTCGTGCGTCGCGGGTCGGGCGAAGCGCGGAGGAGCCACTGAAGTGAGATCGTCCCGTGCGCCGGTCGGTGCGCGGTCGCTGCCGGCGCGGGCTCTCTCGCAGGGCAAGCCGAAGCGGTGGGCCCACGTGGAGCAGCCGCCATGCTGACCACCCTCGTGCGCCGCGCGCTGTACGCGCTGCTCGTGCTCGCCGGGGTCAACCTGCTGACCTTCGTGCTGTTCTTCACCGTCAACACGCCCGACGACATGGCGCGGCTGAACATCGGCGGCAAGCGCGTGACGCAGGAGCAGATCGACAAGTGGAAGTCCGAGCGCGGCTACGACAAGCCGCTGTACTGGAACGCGTCGGCCGAGGGCGGCGCCAGGCTCACCGAGACGATCTTCTGGGAGCGCTCGGCGACGCTGTTCAAGCTCGACTTCGGCCGCTCGGATGCCAAGCAGTCGAGCGACATCGGCCACGAGATCCGCACGCGCATGGTCGTGAGCCTGCAGCTGGCGGTGCCGATCTTCGTGCTGCAGCTGATCGCCTCGACCGCGTTCGCGCTGCTGCTGGTGTACTTCCGCCACTCGCGCATCGACTTCTGGGGCGTCGTGCTGTGCGTGGTGATGCTGTCGATCAGCAGCCTGTTCTACATCATCGTCGGGCAGTACTTCTTTTCGCGCGTGCTCAGGCTGGTGCCGATCTCGGGTTACGCCGGCGGGCTCGACGCGGTGAAGTTCCTCGTGCTGCCGGTGCTGCTGAGCCTGCTGTCGCGGCTGGGCACCGAGGCGCGGCTGTACCGCGCGATGTTCCTCGAGGAGATCGGCCGCGACTACGTGCGCACCGCGCGCGCCAAGGGCCTGGCCGAGACGCTGGTGCTCGGCCGTCACGTGCTGCGCAACGCGCTGATCCCGATCATCACCAGTGCCGGCTCGTACCTGCCCTACGTGTTCCTCGGCAGCCTGGTGTTCGAGAGCTTCTTCGGCATCCCGGGGCTGGGCGCCTACGTGATCGACGCGATCGCCGGGCAGGACTTCGCGATCGTGCGCAGCATGGTCTTCCTCGGCTCGGTGCTGTACGTGCTGTCGTACCTGCTGATCGACGTCGCCTACACCTGGGTCGACCCGCGCGTGCGGCTGCAGTGAGGTGACGCCGATGCCGCAATTCGTGCTGCTGTGGACCGACGCCGTGCTGTGGGCGCTGGTCGCGGTCGCGGCGCTGTACTTCGGCCACGTCGCGCGCAGCGCCAACCTGCGCGCGACCTGGGGCAAGGTGCTGCGCGACGCGCCGGCGCTGGCGGCGCTGGTGGTGTTCTTGATGTTCGCGCTCGTCGCGCTGGCCGACAGCGTGCACTTCCGCCGCGCGCTGCCGCCGGCGCCGGGGGCGGCGGCCGACGCGCCGGTGTTCCACTCGACGCGCACCGAGAGCCTGCTCGACCTGGTGCTCGCGCGCCCGATCGCGATGCGCGAGACCACCTACTCGCGTCCGCTGGCCACGCACGGCTTCACCAAGGAGACCGTCGAGGTCGACGGGCGCACCGAGCGCGCGCACCCGCGCCTGGCGCACGGCGGGCGTCACCTGGCCGACCCCGTCGCGCAGCGGGCGGCCGACGTGTCGTGGCGCGCCGCCGCCGGCGCGCTGGGCGGCCTCGTGCTGGGTCTCTGCGTCGCCGCCGCGGTGGCGACGCTGCACGCGCGTCGGCGCGGCGTCGCGTGGGGCGCCGCGCTGCGCGACATCGCCGCCGGCCACACCGAGGTGCCGTGGCGTGCGGCGCTGGCGACGCTGGCGGTGGTGTTCGCGCTCGGCGGCGCGGTGGCGGCGCTGGCGGTGCACTACCACCCGTTCGGCACCGATCGCACCGGCAACAGCGTGCTCGTGCAGGCGCTCAAGAGCGTGCGCACGGCGTTCGTCATCGGCACGCTGGCCACCGTCGCGACGCTGCCGCTGGCCGTCGGGCTGGGCGTGGCCGCCGGCTACTTCCGCGGATGGGTCGACGAGGCGATCCAGTACCTGTACACCGTGCTGTCGTCGATCCCGAACGTGCTGCTGATCGCCGCGTGCGTGCTGATGGTGCAGGTGTTCATCGACCAGCACCCCGAGCTGTTCGAGACCGGCGCCGAACGCTCGGACCTGAAGCTGCTGCTGCTGTGCCTGATCCTGGGCCTGACCGGCTGGGCCACGCTGGCGCGGCTGGTGCGCGGCGAGACGATGAAGCTGCGCGAGCTCGAGTACGTGCAGGCGGCGCAGGCCTTCGGCGTCGGGCACGCGCGCATCATGCGCCGGCACATCGTGCCCAACGTCGTGCACCTGGTGCTGATCACGACGGTGCTCGACTTCTCGGCGCTGGTGCTGTACGAAGCGGTGCTGAGCTACGTCGGCGTCGGCGTCGACCCGAGCATGGCCAGCTTCGGCGGCATGATCAACCTCGCGCGCAGCGAGATGAGCCGCGACCCGCTGGTGTGGTGGAGCTTCGCCGCCGCGTTCGCGTTCATGGTCACGCTGGTGCTGGCCGCGAACCTGCTCGCCGACGGCGTGCGCGACGCCTTCGACCCGCGGGCGCGCGCGTTCCGCCCGCGGCTGCTGGCGCGCAAGGCCTGAACCATGCTGCACATCGACGACCTGCACGTCGCGCTCGACGCCGACACCGGCCTGGTCAAGGCGATCGACGGGCTGAGCCTGGCGATCGAGCGCGGCGAGACTTTCGCGCTGGTCGGCGAGTCGGGCTGCGGCAAAAGCATGACGGCGCTGGCGCTGCTGCGCCTGCTGCCCGACAACGGCCGCGTCACCGGCGGGCGCATCGGGCTCGACGGCGACGACACGCTGGCGCTGCCCGAGTCGGCGATGCGCCGCGTGCGCGGCGGGCGCATCGGCATGATCTTCCAGGAGCCGGGCACCAGCCTGAACCCGGTGATGAAGGTCGGCGACCAAGTCGTCGAGGCGATCGAGGCGCACACCCCGCTGCGCGGTGCGGCGGCGCGCGCGAAGGCGCTCGAGTGGCTCGAGCGCGTCGGCATCCCCGACGCCGCGCGGCGCATCGACGACTACCCGTTTCGCATGAGCGGCGGGCAGAAGCAGCGCGTGATGATCGCGATGACGCTGGCCGCCGAACCGCGGTTCCTCGTTGCCGACGAGCCGACCACCGCGCTCGACGTGACGATCCAGGCGCAGATCCTCGACCTGCTGCGCGACCTGCAGCGCGAGCGTGGCCTGGGGCTGCTGCTGATCACGCACGACCTCGCGGTGGTCGCCGGCATGGCGCAGCGCGTGGCGCTGATGTACGCCGGGCAGATCGTCGAGGTCGCCGAGGCGGGCGAGTTCTTCGCGCGTCCGCTGCACCCCTACGCGCAGGCGCTGCTGCGCGCGCTGCCCGACGCGCAGCAGCGCGGCCGGCCGCTGGCGGCCATCGCCGGCACCGTGCCGCCGCTGACGCAGGCCTTCGACGGCTGCCGATTCGCGCCGCGCTGCGCGATGGCGCTGCCGGCGTGCGCCACCACGACGCCCGCGCTGCGCCCGGTCGAGCGCGATCGCGACGTGCGCTGCCTGCGCTACGAGCCGGGGTGGCCGCGACCGGTGGAGATCGCGGCCGCAACGACGGCCGCCGCGCTGCCCGAGGCGACAGCCGTTGCGCCTGCGCCGCTGCTGCAAGTGCACGACCTGCGCGTGCGCTTCCCGATCCGCCGCGGGCTGCTGCAGCGCGTGCAAGGGCACTTCGAGGCGGTGCGCGGCGTCAGCTTCGACGTGCCGGCGGCGCGCACGCTGGCGCTGGTCGGCGAGTCGGGCTGCGGCAAGACGACCACCGGCAAGGCGCTGGTGCAACTGCTGCGTCGGCAGGCGCATGTCGACGGGCGCGCGCTGTTCGACGGCCGCGACCTGTTCGCGCTCGACGGCGAGTCGCTGCGCACCGTTCGCGGCGAGATCCAGATCATCTTCCAGGACCCGTTCGCCTCGCTGAACCCGCGCCTGCGGGTGCGTGAGATCCTCGACGAGGGGCTGCTCGCGCTGCGCCCCGGCATGGACGCCGCGGCGCGACGCGAGCGGGTCGAGGGGCTGTGCGATCGCGTGGGCCTGCGCCGCGACGCGCTCGAGCGCTGGCCGCACGAGTTCAGCGGCGGGCAGCGCCAGCGCATCGCGATCGCGCGTGCGTTGGCGGTGCAGCCCCGGCTGATCGTCTGCGACGAGCCCACGTCCGCGCTCGACGTCAGCGTGCAGGCGCAGATCCTGAACCTGCTGCGCGAGCTGCAGCGCGAGATGGGGCTCGCCTACCTGTTCATCACGCACAACATCGGCGTCGTCGAGTACATCGCCGACGCGGTGGCGGTGATGCGCGCCGGCGAGATCGTCGAGCAGGGCGACTGCGCCGCGGTGCTGCAGCACCCGGCGCACGCGTACACGCGCACGCTGCTGGCGGCGGTGCCGAGGCTCGATGCGTCCGTGGGGGCGCTGCGGGACTGAGGGGGAGAGGGCGGGCAGGCCCGCCGATGCGGCGCTGGGTGTTGCGATCAACCAACGCTGCCGACGGATCGCGGCACGAATCCCCGTACGCGAGGGTGGCGCACCGGTCCCGGTCGTTGACCGGTTTCCTCAGCGTTAACCCGCATGAATCGGGGCTCGGCGGGCCGTTTTCGCCCGGTGGGGCGGGGTCGGCCGTCGGGGCGCCGCGGCGTGCGGCGTGGCGCTAGAGGTTTCCCTGAGAGGTGCCGCGTTTCACAGTCCGTGACAATCGTCCGACACAGGGACAAGGTGCGGCCAACTCCGGTTCACGAAGCCGATGCATGGCGCGCCGGCCCTCTGGGTCTATCGGTCAACCTTCCTTGCAGGAGCTATCCACATGACATTCAAGAAGACCAAGGTCAGCGCGGCCGCGCTGGCCGCCATTGGAGGGGCCGTCGCGCTGACGTCGCTGCCCGCGATGGTGCAGGCGCAGGAGCGTGTCGAGATCACCGGCTCGCGCATCAAGCGCGTCGACGCCGAGGGTGCGCTGCCGGTCACGCAGATCAGCCGCGAGGAGATCGCCGCCAGCGGCGCGAACACGGTGGCCGAGTTCATGCGCATGGTGCCGTACGCGTCGACCGGAAACTTCCGCCCGCAGTCGGGGTCGTCGGCGCAGTCGTTCGCCGGCATCAACCTGCGTGGCCTGGGTGAGGAACGCACGCTCGTGCTGATCGATGGCCGCCGTGCCGCCAAGGGCCCGATGGTCGGTGACTCGGTCGACCTGAACATCATCCCGATGGCGATGATGGAGCGCGTCGAGATCCTGACCGACGGCGCGTCGGCGATCTACGGCTCGGATGCGATCGGCGGCGTGGTCAACTTCATCACCCGCAAGGACTTCCAGGGCATCGAGTTGATGGCCGGCGCCAGCCGCCCCCGCGTGGACGGTGGCAACCGCGACGAGGCGCACGCGATCATCGGCATCCAGGGCGACAAGGGCCGCATCCTCGGTGGCGCGTCGTACAGCACGCGCGAGATCATCTACTCGCGCGAGCGTCCCTGGAACGTGACGCGCGGTGCGTCGGTGTACGGCAACAACTACACCACCATCGACCCCGTGCTCGGCGATCGCTTCAACTTCACCGCCATTCCCGGCGGCTGCAACGACCCCAACTTCTACACGCTGGGCAACAGCTGCCGATTCGACTTCACACAGGTCGCTGCCGACGAAGCCGCGGCCAAGAACATGGCCGTGTTCATGCGCGGCGACTACCAGATCAGCGACAACTGGACTGGCTACATGGGCGCGTCGGTCAGCCGCGTCGAGAGCTTCGGACGCTACGCGCCGGTGCCGGGCTTCATCCCGATCGACATCGACAGCCCGAACAACCCGCTGCGCGGCCAGGAACCGGTCAACCTGTACCACCGCTTCGCAGCCGCCGGCCCGCGCGACAACAACACCGAGAACAACTACTACAACGTCAACCTCGGCGTTCAAGGCGTCATCGGCGGCGTCGACGTCGACTTCGGCATCCGCCGCAGCGACAGCCAGTACTACGAGCTGGGCCGCAATTACATCGTGCGGCCGCTGGCGCAGCAGTACTTCAACGACGGCACCTACAACGTGTTCAACCCGAGCGGGAACGACCCCGACGTGCTGAACGCGATCAAGGCGACCATCACCCGCGACGCGCGTTTCCTCGACGAGGAGCTGTACGCCAACGCGACGTTCGAGCTGTTCAAGATGGGCGGCGGCGCGGCGATGATCAACGTCGGCGGCGAGTACCGCAAGGAGACCTTCCACGACCTGTACGATTCGCTGTCGGAAGCCGGCGTCATCGAAGGCTCGGCCGGCAACTCCTCGGGCGGCGACCGCAACATCAAGGCGCTGTTCGGCGAAGTGCTGCTGCCGATCAGCAACACCCTCGAGGCCACGGTGGCGGCGCGCTACGAGCGTTACTCCGACTACGGCAGCGACTTCTCGCCGAAGGTCGGCCTGAAGTGGAAGCCGATGCCCAACCTCGCGCTGCGCGCCTCGTACGGCAAGGGCTTCCGCGCGCCCAGCCTGCCGATCCTGACGCAGAAGACCACGTTCTCGGCCGAGAGCATCGTCGACGCCACGTCGTGCGCGGTGCTCAACCCCGGCGAGGACGACTGCCAGGTCAACACCTACATCCAGGCGAACTCGGCGCTCGACTCGGAGAAGTCGAAGCAATTCGTCATCGGCGCGATCTGGGACGTGACCGACGCGTTCAGCATCAAGGCCGACTACTTCCGCATCAAGGTCACCGACCAGATCAAGGAGATCACCGCGCAGGACCTGGCCGACCGCGACAACGGCACCGACCCGCGCCCGATCCCGGCGGGGCTGGGCGTGACGCGCAACGCGGCGGGCGTGATCACCCGCATCGACGCCGGCTACGCCAACGAAGGCGAGATCGACACCGACGGCATCGACTTCAGCATCGCCGGCAACTTCGGCCTGGGCAATGCCGGGCGCCTGCGCAGCGAGCTGCGGCTGACGCGCTTCCTCAGCTGGGAGGAGGGCGGCTTCGACTTCAACGGGTCGATCGGCCAGCCGAAGCTGCGCGGCATGTGGGTCAACAACTGGGCAATGGGTCCGTTCGGCTTCTCGTGGAACGTCAATTACATCGGCCGCAACGAGTTCCAGCCGAACAGCAACGACGCGCGCTCGGTCGGCTCGTACGTGACGCACGACGTGCAGTTCACGTGGCAGACCCCGATCAAGGGCGGCTCGCTGGCGGTCGGCGTCGTCAACCTCGGCGACAAGCTGCCCACGCGGATCAACTTCGAGGGTCGCGAGTTCAACTTCTACCTGTACGACGCGTACGGCCGCACGCCGTACGTGCGCTACACGCAGCAGTTCTGATCGGACGGACCGCCGTCGCTGCGCGGCCGCCTGACACGGCGGCTGTGCTCACGAGGCCCCTTCGGGGGCCTTTTTCATGGGCACTGCCGGTTGTCGACGACGGTGCGCGACGCGGTGCCGCCGCGAGCGCCGGGACGGCGCGCGTTCAGACCGGGTCGATGCGCATCGACCAGCCCATGAGCCAGTCCGCCTCGCGCAACGGTTCGAACACCGCCTTCGCGCCGGGCCGGATGCATGCGGCCAGCGACCGCAGTGCGGCCTCGTCGAGGGCGCAGGCACGCAGTTCGGCCAGGCGCAAGCGCGAGTCGGCCAGGTGCGTGGCCAGCGCATGCCACTGCGCCGTCGCCGCGGCTTCGCCGCGGCGCGCGGCGAACTCGAACAGGCGCGCCAGCGCTTCGCGCGTCTCGTGCAGCACGTCGGGGCAGGTGGCTTCCTGCAGCCGCTGCGACAGCTCGCGCTGCAGTGCATTGAAGCGCTCGCGGTCGGCGAGTGCACCATGGTCGGCGGCCAGCGCACGCCGGCCGGCTTCGGTGGCCGCACGCGCCATCGGGCCGAGCAGGCGCGCGCCGGCGGCGAGCAGGCCGTCGGGCCGGCACAGCCAGTCGATGTGCGCGATCTCGTCGGCGGCCAACGTCGCCGGGCGCGACGCCGCGTGGTGCAGCACCATCGCGACGCGTCCGTCGGGCCGCAGCACGCGGCGCAGTTCGGCCGCGGCACGGCCGGTGTCGGCGTACTCGAAACCGTACTGGCTGACGACCAGGTCGAAGGTGGCGTCGTCGAAGGGCAGGTGTTCGGCGGCGACGCCCGGGTGCAGGTGCAGCCGCGCGCGCTGCGCCGCCGGCAGCGCGCGCAGCCAGGGTGGGTCGATCGCCGCCAGGTCGACCGCGTCGATGCGCAGGGCGTCGTGCGGCCGGCACTGCAGCAGCAGCTGCGGCAGCGCGCCGTTGCCGGTGGCGATGTCGAGCACCCGTGCGCTGGAGGGCAGCGCGTCGAACACGCCGCGCCAGAAGGTGGCCAGCGCACCGCCGTAGTTGCCGGCGTAGCTGGTGGCGCACGAGTGCAGCGCACCCTGCGCCCAGTAGCGCGACCAGACCGCGCCGCGCTCGATCGCCGTCTGGGCGCCGGTCGCCGGTGCGCCGACCTCAGTCACCGCGCCGCACCGCGGTCACTTCGGTGCCAGCCGGATCGCCCCGTCGAGGCGGATCACCTCGCCGTTGAGCATGTCGTTCTCGACGATGTGCTTGACCAGCTTCGCGTAGTCCTCGGGGGTGCCGAGCCGGCTGGGGAAGGGCACGCTGGCGGCCAGCGCGTCCTGCACCTCCTTGGGCATGCCGAACATCATCGGCGTGCCGAAGATGCCCGGGGCGATCGTCATGTTGCGAATGCCGTTGCGCGCCAGGTCGCGCGCGATCGGCAGCGTCATGCCGACCACGCCGCCCTTGCTCGCGCTGTAGGCGGCCTGGCCGATCTGGCCGTCGTAGGCGGCGACGCTGGCCGTGCTGATCAGCACGCCGCGCTCGCCGGTGGGTTCGGGCGCGTTCCTGCACATCGCCTCCGCGGCCAGGCGGATCATGTTGAACGTGCCGACGAGGTTGACCATGATGGTCTTGGTGTAGACGGCCAGCGGGTGTGCGCCGTCCTTGCCCACCGTCTTCACCGCCGGGGCGATGCCGGCGCAGTTGACCAGCCCCATCAGCTTGCCCATCGCCACGGCCTTGGCGACCGCGGCCTGGCCGTCGGCTTCCTGGCTGACGTCGCAGCGCACGTAGGCGCCGCCGATCTCGGCGGCCACTCTGGCGCCCTTGTCGTCCTGCAGGTCGGCGACGACGACCTTGCCGCCCTCGCGCGCGAGCATGCGCGCCGTGCCTTCGCCCAGCCCCGACGCGCCGCCGGTGACGATGAAGACCTTGCCTGCGATGTCCATGCGATGACTCCTGGTTGATGTGAAGGGTTGTCGTGACGTGGTGCGCATTGTCGCGCAGCAGCGCGGCGCGAAGGCGCGTCAGCGGCGCTCGGCGGACACGACCTCGATCACGCGCGCGGGCGCGGCGGGCGGGGCGGCGCGCCCGTGGTAGCGGTCGAGCAGGTCGCCCCAGCGCGCGCGTGCGCTCGCCACCGCCGCCAGCTTGACGTGGCCGTAGCCGCGGATGCGCTCGGGCAGCGCGGCGATCTCGACGGCCAGCGGCAGGCGCTCGCGCGACAGCGTCGGCAGCAGGCCGTCGACCATCGCCTCGTAGTCGCGCGCCAGCTGGCGTTCGAGCCGGCGCTCGACGGTGTGACCGAACGGATCGAGCCAACGCCCGCGCAGGCGCCGCGCGGCGGCCAGCAGCTTCATCGCGTGCAGCAGCCACGGCCCGAAGCGCCGCTTGCGCGGGCGGCCGTCGGGGCCCGGTCGCGCCAGCAGCGGCGGGGCCATGTGGAACTCGATGCGGCGCCAGTCGGCGAACTGCTCGCGCAGCGCGCGCTCGAAGGCGCCGTCGGAGTACAGGCGCGCGACCTCGTACTCGTCCTTGATCGCCAGCAGCTTCGCGTAGGCGCGCGCGACCGCGGTGGCCAGCGGCAGCGACGCGTCGGCGCCGAGCGCCGACTCGGCGGCGCGCACGCGGTCGACCAGCGCGCGGTAGCGGCGCGCGTAGGCGCGGTCCTGGTACTCGGCGAGGAAGGCCTCGCGCCGCGCGAGCAGCGCGTCGAGCGTGTCGGCCTCGCGCGGCGGTGCGTCGACGCCCTCGAGGCGGCGCAGCGCCGCCGGGTCGGCCACCGCCAGCCGACCCAGCGCGAAGGCGATGCGGTTGTCGGCCACCGCAACGCCGTTGAGCTCGATCGCACGCTGCAGCGCCGCCTCCGACAGCGGCACCAGCCCGCGCTGGAACGCCGCGCCGAGCATCACGATGTTGGCCGGCATCGTGCTGCCGAGCATGCGCTGCGCGATGTCCTGCGCGTCGGCGGCGTGCACGCGGTCGGCGCCGGCGGCGTGGCGCATCTTGGCCAGCAGCGCACCGGTGTGCAGGCTGGCGTCGGGGTCGCGCACGAACGCCGCGGTGGCCAGCTCGTGCGTGTTGACGACGAACACGGTGCGGCCGTGTTTCACCGTGCCCAGCGCGTCGGGCGACGCGCCGACGACCATGTCGCAGGCGAGCACCGCGTCGGCCTGCTGCGTGTCGATGCGCACCTGGTTGAGCTGGTCGGCGCTTGGTGCGATGCGCACGAACGACAGCACCGCGCCGCCCTTCTGCGCGAAGCCCATGAAGTCGAGCACCGACGCCTGCTTGCCCTCGAGGTGCGCGGCCATCGTGACCAGGGCACCGACGGTGACCACGCCGGTGCCGCCGACGCCGGCCACCAGCAGGTCGAACGGCCCGGTCCAGCGCCAGCGCGGCGGCGGCGGGATCGCCGCCAGTTCGCGCGCCAGCGCGTCGGCGTCGACGCCCCGGCCCACGCGTTTGGCCGGCACCGCGCCGGTCAGCGTGACGAAGCTCGGGCAGAAACCGTCGAGGCAGCGGTAGTCGGCGTTGCACGAGCTCTGCTCGATCTGGCGCTTGCGCCCCCAGTCGGTCTCGACCGGGATCACGCTCAGGCAGTTGCTGGCCACCCCGCAGTCGCCGCAGCCCTCGCAGACGCGCTCGTTGACGAACACGCGCTGCGGCGCCTCGGGCAGTTCGCCCTTCTTGCGTCTTCGGCGCTTCTCGGCGGCGCAGGCCTGGTCGTAGATCAGCAGCGTGACACCGGGCACACCACGCAGCTCGCGCTGCACCGCGTCGAGCTCGGCGCGCGCGTGGAACGTGGTGCCGGGCGGGAACTCGCGCTCGTGGCCGTGGTACTTCGCGACGTCGTCGGACACCACCGCGACACGCGCCGCGCCCTCGGCCTCGACCTGGCGCGCGATCTCGGGCACGCCGAGCTTGCCGTCGACCGGCTGGCCGCCGGTCATCGCCACCGCGTCGTTGTACAGCAGCTTGTAGGTGATGTTCGTGCCCGCGGCCACCGCCTGGCGGATCGCCAGCAGCCCGGAGTGGAAGTAGGTGCCGTCGCCGAGGTTCTGGAACACGTGCGGTTCGCTGGTGAAGCGCGACTGCGCGACCCAGTCGACGCCTTCGGCGCCCATCTGGATCAGCCCGCTGGTGCCGCGGTCCATCCAGCTGGCCATGAAGTGGCAGCCGATGCCGGCGAGCGCGCGCGAGCCATCGGGCACGCGTGTGCTGGTGTTGTGCGGGCAGCCGGAACAGAAGTACGGCTGGCGGCGCACGCCGTCGGCGGCGTTCGAGTGCAGCGCCGGCATCGTGAAGTCGACCACCAGCGCGCGGCGGTCGAGTGCCGGGTTCAGCCGCGCCAGCCACTCGGCGACCACCGGCATGATGCGCGACGGGCGCAGTTCGCCCAGCGCCGGGATCAGCGGCCGGCCTTCGGCGTCGCTCTTGCCGGCGATGCGCGGGCGCTGCGCGTTGGGCACCGCATAGAGCAGTTCCTTGATCTGGCGCTCGACCACCGGCGCCTTCTCCTCGATGACCAGGATCTCCTCGAGCCCCTGCACGAACTCGAGCATGCGCGTCGGTTCCAGCGGGAACACCAGCCCGACCTTGTAGACGCGCACGCCGGCGGCGGCGAGCGCGTTCGGGTCGAGGTCGAGCCGGCGCAGCACCTCCATGAAGTCGAAATGCGCCTTGCCGACGGTGACGATGCCCAGCGTCGCGCGCGGGCTGGCGACGACGTGCTTGTCGAGCGAATTCACGCGCGCAAAGGCGCGCACCGCTTCGAGCTTGGCCGCCAGCCGCTGCTCGATCTCGAGCGACGGCAGGTCGACGGCGCGCACATGCAGCGGCATCGGCGGCGCGAAGTCGACCGGTTGCGTGAAGTCCAGCGGCACCGCGTCGAGGTCGACCGTCATCGCCGACTCGACGACCTCGCTGATCGCCTTGAAGCCCACCCACGCCCCGGAGAAGCGCGACAGCGCCCAGCCGTACAGCCCGAACTCGAGGTACTCGGCGACGCTGGCCGGGTGCAGCACCGGCAGGCCCCACGCCTGCAGCGCGAGGTCGCTCTGGTGCGGCATCGACGAGCTGACGCAGCCGTGGTCGTCGCCGGCGACCACCAGCACGCCGCCCAGCGGCGACGCGCCGTAGGCATTGCCGTGGCGCAGCGCGTCGCCCGCGCGGTCGACGCCCGGGCCCTTGCCGTACCACAGCGCGAACACGCCGTCGGCGCGGCGGTTCGGGTCGAGCGCGACGCGCTGCGTGCCCAGGCACGCGGTGGCCGCGAGATCCTCGTTGATCGCCGGCAGGAACTGCACGCCGGCGGCGTCGAGCAGCGCCCGCGCCTTCCACAGCTGCTGGTCGACCATGCCCAGCGGCGAGCCGCGATAGCCGCTGACGAAGCCGGCGGTGCGCAGCCCGGCCGCGGCGTCGAGGCGGCGCTGCATCAGCAGCAGCCGCACCAGTGCCTGCGTGCCGGTGAGGAACACGGTACCGCGCTCGGCGGCCAGGTTGTCGGCGAGGCGGTAGTCGCGCAGCGGCGGCGCGGGGGCGGCGTTCGTGGTCATCGGTGCGGCGTCGGCGCCGATGGTAGGCGGGCGCGCCGCGCTGGCAAGCAGGAAAGCGAGGGGTCGACGCGGCCGGCGGGTCGCCAAGCCGCGTTCGATCGGCGATGATCGCCGCTTCGTGCCACCGCCGGGAGCGTCGCATGCCGAACGACCGCCACGACCTGATCGTCATCGGCGCCGGCTCCGGCGGCGTCGCCGCGGCCCGGCGCGCGGCGGCGCACGGCGCGAAGGTGCTGATCGCCGAGGCCGACCGCGTCGGCGGCACCTGCGTGATCCGCGGCTGCGTGCCGAAGAAGCTGATGATGTACGCGGCCGAGTTCGCGCGCACGCTGCACGAGGCCGACGGCTTCGGCTGGAGCGAGGTCGGCGGGCGCTTCGAGATGCACCGCTGGGCCGACGCGAAGGCCGCCGAGATCGCGCGCCTCGAGGGCGTGTACCGCAAGCTGCTCGCCGACAGCGGCGTCGCGCTGGTGGCCGGGCGCGCGATGCTCAACGGCGGCGGCGGCGTGCGCATCGGCGATCGCCTGTGCCACGCGCCGCGCGTGCTGGTGGCCACCGGCGGCGCGCCGGCGTTCGACGCCTTTGCCGGGCTCGACACCGCGATGACGTCGAACGAGGTGCTCGAACTGCGCCGCGTGCCGCCGACGTTGCTGGTGATCGGCGGCGGCTACGTGGCCTGCGAGTTCGCGAGCATCCTGGCCGGTCTGGGCGCGCGCGTGACGCTGGCGTTTCGCGACACGCTGCCGCTGCGCGGCTTCGACGCCGACCTGCGGCGGCGCCTGGCGCAGGCGCTCGAGCGCCGCGGCGTCGTGCTTGCCGGCGGCGTGGCGATGCGTGCGCTGCAGCGCGACGAGCACGGCTTCGAACTGCAGCGCACCGACGGCTCGGTGCTGCGCGCCGCGGCGGCGCTCAACGCCACCGGGCGGCGGCCGAACACCGCCGGCATGGGGCTCGAGTCGCTGGGCGTGCGCCTGGACGCGCGCGGCGCCGTCGAGGTCGACGCCGACAGCCGCAGCAGCGTGCCCGGCCTGTGGGCGATCGGCGACGTGACGCACCGCGTGAACCTGACGCCGGTGGCGATCGCCGAGGGTCGCGCCTTCGCCGACACCGAGTTCGGCCGCCGCCCGACGCGCGTCGACCACCGCACGGTGGCCAGCGCGGTGTTCACCGACCCGCCGCTGGCCACCGTCGGCCTGACCGAGGACGACGCGGTGGCGCGCGGCCCGGTCGACGTCTACGAGTCGGAGTTCCGCCCGATGAAGACCGCCTTCGCCGGCGGCGCCGAGCGCACCTACATGAAGCTCGTCGTCGACGGCCTCGACGAGCGCGTGCTCGGCGTGCACATGATCGGCGCCGACGCGCCGGAGATCGTGCAGAGCCTCGCGGTGGCGCTGACCTGCGGTGCGACCAAGCGCGACTTCGACCGCACGATCGCGGTGCACCCGACCGCCGCCGAGGAGTTCGTGCTGATGCGCGAGCCGGTGCGCCGCCACGGCCACGCGGCGCGCGAGTCGGCGGTGTGAGCTGCGCGGGGAGGCCGTGCCCGAAGGCACGGCGACCAATCCAGGCCGCTCCTCGTCAAGCGACCGCCGCGGATCCGGCTTCGCCGGTGCGCAGGCGGTGCCCCCTCGAGGGGGAGGCGCCGCAGGCGCTGCGGGGGTGGCCTGGTCAATGCCCGATCTCGCCCTCGGTGAACAGGTAGTCCTTCAGTTCCTTCGAAAAGGTCGGGTCCTTGCGGCGGATCCACTCGAGCACCATCGCGGCGTGCTCCTTCTCCTCGTCGCGGTTGTGCGCGAGGATGGCCTTGAGCGCCGGGTCCTTGCAGGCGTCGACGCGCTGGTTGTACCAGTCGACCGCCTCCAGTTCCTCCATCAGCGAGACGATCGCGCGGTGCATGTCGCGGGTCTCGTCGCTGAGCTCCGAGATCGGTTCGTGGTAACCCTCGCTGGCCATCGGCGTGCTCCTCGTTCAGGGTGGGGAAGGGGGCCTGCCGAGTATCGCCCGTTCGCGCGCCGGCGCTGCGGCGCGCGTGGCGGCTCAGCGCTGCAGCAGCGCGTTGACCGGCTGCAGGTCCTCGGCGCGCAGCGTGCCGGCGGCCTGGCGCAGCCGCAGCGTGGCCAGCAGCACGTTGTAGCGTGCGGCGGCGAGGTCGCGCTGCGTCGCGAACAGCTGGCTCTGCGCGTTGAGCACGTCGAGGTTGACGCGCACGCCGACGCGGTAGCCGACCTGCGTGGCCTCCAGCGCGAGCTTGCTCGACGACTCGGCCGCCTCGAGCGCGCCGACTTCGGCCTCGCCCGACTTCAACCCGGTGAACGCCTGCCGCGTCGACTGCGCGACGAAGCGCCGCGCCGCCTCGAGGTTGTTGCGTGACGCCTCTTCGAGCGACAGCGTCTCGCGGATGCGGTTGTCGATCGACCCGCCGGTGTACAGCGGCATGTTCAGCAGCACGCCGATCTGGCCGTTGGTGAAACCGCCGCTGCTGCGCCCCAGGCTGGTGCCCAGCCCCGACACGCCGTGGTTGTGCGCGCGCTGCAGCGAGCCGACGACGTCGACGGTCGGCAGCTTGCCGGCGCGCGCCTTGTCGGTCTCGAGGCGGGCGATGTCCAGCGCCAGCTGCGCGCGGCGCACCTGCGGGTGCCCGGTCTCGGCCAGCGACACCCAGTCGCCGATGCCCGCCGGCGTCGTCGCCGGCAGCGCGACCGGCAGCGACAGCGCCTTCGGCTCGACGCCGGTGCGTCCGACCAGCTGGTCGAGCGCGATGCGCTTGACCCGCAGGTCGTTCTCGGCCTGGATCTCGCGTGCGCGCGCCAGGTCGAAGCGCGACTCGGCCTCGCGCGTGTCGGTGATCGTCGCGGTGCCGACCTCGAAGTTGCGCTTGGCCGCGGCGAGCTGCTCGGAGATCGCCGCCTTCGACGCCTGCGCGGTGGCCAGCGTCTCGATCGCGACGAGCACGTCGAAGTAGGCCTGCGACAGGCGCACGATCAGGTCCTGCTCGGCCAGCGCGAGCTCGGCCTGCGCGATCTCGACGCCGCGTTCGGCCTGCTCGATCGTCGCGTCGTTGGCGCGGTTGAACAGCGGCTGGCGGCCGCTGAGCGCGCCCTGCGTGACGTTGGCGTAGCCGCGGTCGGGTTCGTTCGGCGACGGCGGGTCGGACAGGCCGCGTCCGGTCTGCGCCTGCAGGCTCAGCGACGGGCGGCGCAGCGCGTCGGCCTGCGCGCGGCGGTGCATCGCGGCGTCGGCCTGTGCGCGCGCCGCGAGGTAGGTCGCGTCGTAGCCGCGCGCGGCCTCGTAGAGCTCGACCAGGCTCTGCGCCTGCGCCGGCGCGAAGACGCCGGCGAGCAGTCCCGCGGCCAGAGCCAGCAGGGCGAGGTGGCGTCGGGGGGCGAAGCGGCGCATGGGGACGGTCCTTGTGTCGGGAGAGGTTCGGCTGGTATCAGTAACGCGGCGTGCGCGGGTCGACCCGCGTCGACCAGGCGTCGATGCCGCCGGCGAGGTTGTACACGCGCTCGTGGCCCTGGCGCTGCAGGAATGCGACGACCTGCGCGCTGCGCACCCCGTGATGGCAGATGCACACGACGGGCCGGCGGCGGTCGATCTCGGCCAGGCGCGCCGGCACCTCGCGCATCGGCATCGCCAGCGTCGTCGCCGGCGGCAGGTCGAGCCGCGCGATCGCCACTTCCCAGGGCTCGCGCACGTCGAGCAGCAGCGGGGCCTCGGCGGCGGCGAACGGCCCCAGCTCGGTGACCTGCAGCGACTGCACGGGCGACGGCGTCAGAAACGGAACCGCGGCGGCTCGTCGAAGCCGAGCAGCCGCGGCGCGACGGTGTCGAACAGCTCGACGCGGGCGAAGTCGCGCTCGCCGACGCGGCGCACCAGCACCGCGCGCATCACCGGCTCGTCGCCGACGATGCCCACCAGCCGGCCGCCGACCTTGAGCTGGTCGAGCAGCGCCTGCGGCACCTCGGCCACCGACCCCGACAGCACGATCGCGTCGAACGGCGCCTCGCCGACCAGCCCGCGTGCGCCGTCGGCTTCGCGCACCGTGACGTTGCGCACCGCGGCGCGGCGCAGGTGGTCGCGCGCCATCGCCGCCAGCTCGGGCACGATCTCGAGCGTGTGCACGTGCTGGGCCTGGTGCGCCAGCAGCGCGGCCATGTGGCCCGACCCGGCGCCGACCTCGAGCGCCTTCTCGCCGCGGCGCAGCTGCAGCTCCTGCAGCAGCCGCGCCTCGACCTTGGGTTCGAGCATGCACTGGCCGCGCGCCCCGTGTTCGCGCAGCGGGACCTGCATGTCGACGAACGCCAGCGCGCGGTACGCCGGCGGCACGAAGTCCTCGCGGCGCACGAGGCCGAGCAGGTCGAGCACGCCCTGGTCCAGCACCTCCCAGGGGCGGATCTGCTGCTCGATCATGTTGAAGCGGGCCTGTTCGATGTTCATCTGCATACCTATGAGGGTATATTCTGACGCCAGCTGGGATTTTAGGCAGCGCCGGCTGACGCCGGCCTGCCACGGCGCAGGGTCTTGATCCAGGTCGCGAGATCGTCGAGGTAGCCGTAGATCACCGGCACGACGACCAGCGTCAGCAGGCTCGACGTGACGACGCCGCCGATCACCGCCTGGCCCATCGGCGCACGCTGCTCGCTGCCCTCGCTGACCGCGAACGCCAGCGGCACCATGCCGAACACCATCGCCAGCGTGGTCATCAGGATCGGGCGCAGCCGCACCCGTGCGGCGTGCAGCAGCGCCTCGGTGCGCGCCATGCCGGCCTCGCGCGAGCGGATCGCGAAGTCGACCAGCAGGATCGCGTTCTTCGTCACCAGACCCATCAGCATCACCACGCCGATGATCGAGAAGATGTTCAGCGTCGAGCGGAACAGCCACAGCGTGCCGACCACGCCGATCAGCGTCAGCGGCAGCGAGCTCATCAGCGCGATCGGTTGCAGGAAGCTGCGGAACTGCGACGCCAGGATCATGTAGATGAACACCACCCCCATCGCCAGCGCCTGCACCGCGTAGGCGAACGACTCGCGCATGTCGCGCGTCGAGCCGCCGAAGCGGTAGCTGTAGCCCGGCGGCAGCGGCGTCGCGTCGAGCACGCGCTGGATGTCGGCCGAGACCTCGCCGAGCCCGCGGCGGTCGGTGTTGGCGGTGAGCTCGACCTCGCGGTTGAGGTCGCGGCGGTTGATCTGGTTCGCGCCGCTGGCGCTGCGCACGTCGGCCACCTGCGACAGCCGCACGATGCGCGCGCTGCCGTCGGCGTTCGTGCCGGCGACCAGCCCCAGGCGCGACAGGTCGTCGGCCGACTCGCGCTCGCGCGGGTGCAGCGCCACGCGCACGTCGTAGCTCCGGTCGTCGGGGGCGCGCCAGGTGCCGACCTCTTGGCCGGCGACGAGCGTGCGCAGCGTGC
The DNA here is from genome assembly GCF_035325925.1 of Azohydromonas sp. Lineage (NCBI taxonomy): Bacteria > Pseudomonadati > Pseudomonadota > Betaproteobacteria > Burkholderiales > Sphaerotilaceae > Azohydromonas > Azohydromonas sp. The sequence goes on from NZ_DAOKZA010000030.1 coordinate 22,927, forward strand.
CGGTGATCGCACCGACCGACAGCCCGGCGTCGGACGCGGCGTCGCGCCGCACCTGCACCGCCACCGTCGGGCGGTCGGCCTTCAGGCTGGTGTCCAGGTCGACCAGCCCCGCGATCTCGCGCAGCCGCGTGCCCAGCAACTGCGTCAGCCGGCGCAGTTCCTCCAGGTCGGGGCCCTGCAGCGACAGCGAGATCGGCTTCTGCCCGCCCACCGGGTCGAGCAGGCCGACGTGCGTGACGGTGATGCCGGGCACGCGCGCCAGCCGCTCGCGCAGCACCACCGACATCTGGTCGACGTTGCGCTCGCGCTGCCTGCGATCGACCAGGCGCACGTACATGCTCGCGTAGATGCGCCCCGGCGCCGCGCCGGTGTTGATCGTCGTCACCGTGTAGCGCACCTCGGGCATTTGGCGCACGATCGCGTCGACCTGGCGCGCGCGCGCCTCGGTGAGCTCGATCGACGAGCCCACCGGGGTGTGGAAGTTGACGACCGTCTCCGAGTAGTCGGCCTTGGGCACGAACTCGGTGCCGAGCAGGTTCATCGCGGCCAGGCTGCCGACGAAGGTGGCCGCGGCCAGCGCCAGCGTGGCCAGCCGGTGGCGCAGCGACCAGCCCAGCAGCGCGACGTAACCCTCGCCGAGGCGGTGCTGGAAGCGGTCGAACGCGTGCGTGACGCGGCCGAGCGTGTGGTCGTACAGGCCGCGCGGCACGAAGGGCTTGCCCTCGCGGTCGATCGCCGGGTCGTGCCACACGCTCGACAGCATCGGGTCGAGCGTGAAGCTGACGAACATCGAGATCAGCACCGCGGCGACGATGGTGATGCCGAACTCGTGGAAGAACTTGCCGATGATGCCGCCCATGAAGCCGATCGGCAGGAACACCGCGACGATCGACAGCGTCGTGGCCAGCACCGCCAGCCCGATCTCGTTGGTGCCCTCCAGCGCGGCGTCGTGCGGCGTCTTGCCCATCTGCACGTGGCGCACGATGTTCTCGCGCACGACGATGGCGTCGTCGATCAGCAGCCCCACGCACAGGCTCAGTGCCATCAGCGTGACCATGTTGATCGAGAAGCCGAACAGGTGCATGACGCCGAAGGTGCCGACCAGCGCGATCGGCAGCGTCAGCCCGGTGATCACCGTCGAGCGCCACGAGTTGAGGAACAGGAACACGATGCCCACGGTCAGCAGCGCGCCCTCGATCAGCGTGCGCTGCACGTTGCTCACCGCGACCTGGATCGGGCGCGAGTTGTCGCGCACCACCTGCATCGCGATGCCCGCCGGCAGCTGCGCCCGCAGCGCGTCGGCCGCGGCGTCGAGACCGCGCACGACCTCGATCGTGTTCTCGCCCTGGCTCTTCTGCACGTCGAGCGCGAGCGTGCGCCGGCCGTCGAGCAGCGCCAGGCTCTCGACTTCCTGTGGCCCGTCGACGACGTCGGCCACCTGCGCCAGCCGCACGGGCTGGCCGGCGCGCCGCGCGACGATGATCTGCTCGAAGTCGGCGACGCGACGCAACCGCGCGTCGACCTGCACCGCGCGTTCGGCACCGGGCGTGCGCAGCGCGCCGGCGGGCAGTTCCTGCGTCTCGGTGCGCAGCGCAGCCAGCACCTGGTCGACACCGACACCCAGCGCCTCCATCGCCGCCGGCTTCAGGTAGACGTGCACCTCGCGCGACAGCGCGCCGACCAGCGTCACCGCGCCGACGCCTCGCACGTTCTCCAGTCGCTTCTTGAGCACCTGGTCGGCCCAGGTGGTCAGCGCCTGCTGGTCGTGGCTGTCGTCGGGCGAGGTCAGCGCGACGGTCCACACCGGCCGGCTCTCGGGGTCGAAGCGCGAGACGCGAGGCTCCTCGATCTCGTCGGGCAGCAGCGGGCGCACCAGCGCGAGCTTCTCGCGCACGTCGTCGGCCGCGCGCCGGCCTTCGACGTCGAGGTTGAACTGCACGATGATCAGCGCCGCGCTCTCGTAGCTGCGCGAGTACAGCTGGTTGATGCCGGCGATCGTGTTCAGCGACTCCTCGATGCGCCGCGTCACCTCGTGCTCGACGATCTCCGGCGCCGCGCCCGGGTAGGTGACCTGCACGACGACGGTCGGGAACTCGATGTTCGGGAACTGGTCGACTTTCAGCCGCTCGATGCTGACCAGCCCGAGCACGACGAAGGCCAGCATGACCATCGTCGCCAGCACCGGGTTGGCGATCGAGACGCGCGTGAACCACATGGGTGTGTGCGCTCAGGGCCGCGGCGTCGACGCGGCCGCTGCCGCGGGCGCGGCCGCGCTCCAGGCGAGCCGCGTGCCTTCGCGCACCAGCCCGACGCTGCCGGCCACCAGCGGGGTGCCGTCGGGCGGGCCGTCGACCAGCTCGACCCACTCCCCGGCGTCGTCGTCGGCAGCCGTCGGGTGCCCGCGAAACCCCGGCGTCACGGTGCGCAGCACCGCCTGGCCGCCGTCGACCAGCACCACGTAGGGCTGCGGGCGGTCCTCGCGCAGCGCGGAGACCGGCGCCGCGAGCACGACGCGGCGGTCGAGCTCGAGCGTGCCGCGTGCGAACAGGCCCGGCCGCAGACCGGGCTGCGACGGCAGCGCGAGGTAGGCGAGCACGGCGCGCGACCCCGGCTGCGCGCTGGGGTTGACGCGCGCGACGCGCGCGAGCACCGGCGCGGTCAGCCCGTCGACGCTCAGCCGCGCGGCGGCGCCGACGCGCAGTGCCGCGGCCTCGGCCGGCGGCACCGCGGCCTCGAGCTCGATGCGCGACGCGTCGACGATCTCGAGCAGCCGCGCGTCGACCGGCACGCGCTCACCCGCCTGCACCAGACGCTGCGCGACGACGCCGTCGATCGGCGCGACCAGCGTCGCGTCGGCGCGTGCCTTGCGCGCCAGTTCGACCGCGGCGAGCGCGGCATTCAGGTGGGCCTGCGCGGCGGCGTGGTTGGCCACCGAGGTGTCCAGCGCGGTGGCCGAGATGAAGCCCTGTGCGACCAGCGCGCGGTTGTTGTCGAGCGCGCGGCGTGCAATGTCGAGCTGCGCGCGCGCCGCGTCGGCGGTCTGCTCGGCCTGGCGCACGCGCCAGTCGAACTCGGTCGGGTCGATGCGCACCAGCACCTGGCCGCGGCGCACCGCGTCGCCCTCGCGCACCGCGACGGCCAGCACCTCGCCCGGCACGCGCGCCTTGACGAAGGCGGTGTCGACCGCGCGCAGGCCGCCGGCCACCTCGACGCCGCGGGCCAGCTCGAGCCGGCGCACCCGCACGACGTCGGGCTCGCCGAGCTCGAGCGTGGGCACGGCCGGCGTCGCCGCCGCCGGCGGGGCCGGGGCACCGGCGCGACGCTCTCGCAGCCACAGCGCGGCGGCCAGCGCCGCGGCGAGCAGCACGGCGACGGCGGCGCCGCGGCGCAGCCCCGCAGTCACCGCAGCGCCTTCCGTCCGCGCGCCGGCGGGCGGCGCTGCGTGGCGTGCGCGCCCGCGGGCTCGCGCACCACCAGCCCTTGCAGCGTCAGCTCGACGTGGTCGCGGATGAAGCGCCGCGGGTCGATGCCCACCGGTGCGGCGCCGCAGGCGCCCAGCGTGTGCTTGTGCAGGCACAGCATGATCATCGGCAGCACCAGCGAGTGCACGGCGGTGGGCACGTCCACCGGCCGCAGTTCGCCGCGCGCGATGCCGCGCTCGAGGATGCGCGCGACCAGCCGCGTGCCGGGCTCGACCACCTCGCGAGCGTAGAAGTCGGCGATGTCGGGGAAGTGGCGCACCTCGGTGATGACGAGCTTGAACACACCCGAGACCTCGCTGTCGAGCAGTCGCTCCCACCAGGGGATCAGCACCTCGCGCAACAGCTCGGCGGCGGGGCCGGCGAAGCGCTCGAACTGCCCGGCGCCGGCGGCGATCTCGGCCGACAGCCGCTCGCGGATCACCGCCTTGAGCAGTTCCTCTTTGCTTGCGTAGTACAGGTACAGCGTGCCCTTGGAGACCCCGGCGCGCGCGGCCACCTCCTCGGCACGGGTGCGCGCGAATCCCTTCTCGACGAACAGCGCCAGCGCGGCATCGAGGAGTTCGGCCGGGCGCGCGTCCTTGCGGCGCTGGCGCGGCGTGGCGGTGGTCACGGGCGAGGGGGGCGGCACGGGGTTACTGACTGACTGGTCAGTAATGTACCCTGTCGGGTGTCGCCCGGTCAATCGTGCACGGTCGCCGCGTGCGGGTGGCAGGACGTCACCGTCGCGTCGCGGGGCGCTGGTTAACATCGCGCGCTTTGCCGCCGCACGGAGCCCTCGTGGATTGGATGTTGCTGGCCCAGGCCGCCGTGATGGGCGTGGTCGAAGGGCTCACCGAGTTCCTGCCGATCTCGTCGACCGGGCACCTGATCCTCACGGCGTCGCTGATCGGTTTCCACGGCGAGTCGGCCAAGACCTTCGACATCGCGATCCAGACCGGCGCGATGCTGTCGGTGGTGTGGGAGTACCGCCGCCGGCTGATGGCCACGGCGACCGGCCTCAGGCACGACCCGGTGGCGCAGCGCTTCGCGCTGAACGTGCTGATCGCGTTCGCGCCCGCGGTGGTGTTCGGGCTGGCCCTCGGCGGCTGGATCAAGCAGCACCTGTTCCACCCGGTGCCGGTGGCGGTGGCGCTGGTGGTGGGCGGCGTCGTGATCCTCGTCGTCGAGCGGCGCCACAAGCGCCTGTACGGCGCGCGCGACCTCGAGGGCCGGCGCCAGGCGCGCGTCGAGACCGTCGACGACATGCGCGCGCTCGACGCGCTGAAGGTCGGGCTGCTGCAGTGCCTGGCGCTGGTGCCGGGCACCAGCCGCTCGGGCGCGACGATCATCGGCGCGCTGGTGCTGGGCTTCTCGCGCAAGGCGGCCACCGAGTTCAGCTTCTACCTGGGGATCCCGACGCTGATGGGCGCCGGCGCGTACTCGGTGTGGAAGCAGCGCGACCTGCTGCGCTGGGACGATCTGCCGATGTTCGCGGTGGGCACCGTGGTGTCGTTCGTCGCGGCGCTGGCGTGCATCCGCTGGCTGATCCGCTACGTGTCGACGCACGACTTCGTGCCGTTCGCCTGGTACCGCATCGTCTTCGGCGGCATCGTGCTGCTCACCGCCGGCACCGGCTGGGTCGACTGGGGTGGCTGAGCGCGCCGGCCGCCGCTACAGTGGCCGCTCGGCGACCGCAGGGGGACGGCGATGAAGCTGGTGATCGGCAACAAGAACTACTCGTCGTGGTCGATGCGGCCGTGGGTGCTGATGCGCCACTTCGGCATCGCCTTCGACGAGGTGCGGCTGCGCTTCGACTTCGCGCCGGGCTCGGCGTTCTATCGCGAGCTGGCGCGCTACACGCCGGCCGGCAAGGTGCCGGTGCTCGTCGACGACGACGGCTTCGCCGTGTGGGACACGCTGGCCATCGTCGAAACGCTGGCCGAGCGTTTCCCGCAGCACGCGATCTGGCCCGCCGACGCGCGGCGGCGCGCCCGCGCGCGCAGCCTGTGCGCCGAGATGCACGCCGGCTTCACCGCGCTGCGCAGCGCCTGCCCGCAGAACCTGGAGGCGCGGCTGCCGCAGGTCGGCACGCGCGTGCTCGTCGACCACCCCGGCGTGCGCGCCGACCTCGACGTGATCGTTCAGCGCTGGACCGACGCGCTGGCCGCCAGCGGCGGGCCGTTCCTGTTCGGCGACTTCGGCGCCGCCGACGCGTACTTCGCGCCGCTGGCCGGGCGCATCCGCACCTACGCGCTGCCGCTGCCCGAGGCGCTGCAGGGCTACGTGGCGCGCGTGTTCGCCGCCCCCGGCGTCGCCGCCTGGGAACGCGACGCGCTGGCCGAGCATGACTTTCTCGATTTCGAGGAGCCGTACCGGCGCGCCCCGGAGGCTGGCTGAACTGCCCGGGGTCAGGTCGCGCGGCGGGTGAACAGCAGGTCCCACACGCCGTGGCCCAGCCCGAGGCCGCGCGACTCGAACTTGGTCAGCGGACGGTGCGCGGGGCGCGGCGCGAAGCCGTCGGCGGTGTTGACCAGCCGCGGCTCGGCCGACAGCACCTCGAGCATCTGCTCGGCGTAGGGCTGCCAGTCGGTCGCGCAGTGCAGCATGCCGCCGGGGGCGAGTCGCTCGGCGAGCAGCGCGACGAAGGGCGGCTGCAGCAGCCGGCGCTTGTGGTGACGCTTCTTCGGCCAGGGGTCGGGGAAGAACACGTGCACGCCGGCCAGCGACGCCGGCGCGATCATGTGCTGCAGCACTTCGACGGCGTCGTGCTGCACGATGCGCACGTTGGTCAGCCCCATCTCGTCGATGCGCCGCAGCAGCGCGCCGACGCCGGGCGGGTGCACCTCGACGCCGACGAAGTCGTGGTCGGGCATCGCGGCGGCGATCGCCGCCGTGGCCTGGCCCATGCCGAAGCCGATCTCGACGACCAGCGGCGCGCGGCGTGCGAACACGGCCTGCGGGTCGATCGGCCCGGGCCGCATCGGCAGCACGAAGCGCGGGCCGAGTTCGGCGAGCGCGCGCTGCTGGCCGCTGCCGATGCGCCCGGCACGCAGCACGAAGCTGCGCACCGGCCGTCGCGGCGGCGCGCTTCGGGCGGGCGGGGTGGTCGGCGCCGGGCTCATCGGCGGCCGAGCGCCTTGGGCAGGTCGATCTCGCCCGACGACTCGAACGGCATGCCGCCGAGGCCGACGCCGTGCAGCCGCCCGCGCAGCGCCACGTCGATGCGTGGCAGTTCCTCGGCGGTGGCGATGCCGATCACCTGCCGCACCGCGGCCCACGCCGACACCGACGCCGGCACCGTCAGCACCGCCTCGCCGAAGCGCGGCACCTGCCCGCGCTCTGCGCTGACGCCGGTGGCGAAGGTCGTGCCGCGCACGTCGAGCGTCAGCGAGACGCCGTCGTAGTCGAGCGCGGTGTCGTTCGGGTTCTGCACACGAAGCTTCACCGCCAGCCGCAGCTCCAGCCCCTCGCCGGGCAGCGGGTCGAGGGCGACGAGGTTCACGCGCACCGGCTCGCGCAGCCCGACCGTCGTGCAGCCGGCCAGCCAGCCCGCCGCGGCGACGCCGGCCAGCGCCGCCACGCCGCGTCCACACCATTGCCGCCTGCGCATCTTCGTCGTTCCCGAGTCGAGTCGCGACCAGTCTAGCGCCATCGGCATCGGGGATGCCTCGCATCGGCAAGGCGGCGCGACGGCGCTAAAATGCAACGCAGCGCGGGCGTAGTTCAATGGTAGAACGGCAGCTTCCCAAGCTTCATACGAGGGTTCGATTCCCTTCGCCCGCTCCAGCTATCGAGGGCCGCCGCAGGCGGCCCTTCCTTTATGCGCGGCGTCGGCGCAGCGCCGCGCCGGGGAACGCCGGTGAACCGTAGCTTCCAGGTGCTGATGGTCGGCAACGAGGTCGACCTGCGGGCCGCCGAGTGGGGGCCGTTCGAGTTGCACGCCTGCGCGGACCTCGACGGCGCGGCACTGGCGCTGGGCGAGCGCGGGTTCGACGCGGTGTGCCTGGCCACTGCCGGCCACGACGACGCGCAGCGCCTGCTGCACTGGCCGGCGCTGTCGCAGGCGGTGCTCGACGCCGCGGTGGTCGTGGTGTGCGCCGCTCCGACGCCGGCCTGCGCCACCCAGCTGCTGGCGCGCGGCGTGCAGGACGTGATCGGCCGCGACGCACTGTCGCCGGCGGCGCTCGCGCGCTCGGTGCGGCTGGCGATCGAACGCAAGGCGATCGAGCGCACCGCGCGCCGGGCCTACGCGACCGACCTCGCCACCGGGCTGCCGAACCACGCGCAGTTGCTCGAGCACATGACGCACCTGCTGGCGCTGCGCGAGCGCGAGCCGGCGCCGATGGCCTTGCTGGCGCTGCGCATCGACGGGCTGGCGACCGTGGCGTCGAACCTCGGGCCCGAGGCGGCCAACGTGTTGCGGCGCAAGGCCGCGGTGCGGTTGCGCGCCGGGCTGCGCGCGAGCGACGTCGTCGCGTCGATGGGCAGCGACACCTTCGCAGTGCTGCTGGCCTGGATCGACGACCGCGCGGCCGGCGCGCTGGTCGCCGAGAAGCTCGCTGCCGCGCTGCAGCAGCCGTTCACGGTGGCCGGCACGACCGCGGCACTGGCCGTCAGCGTCGGCATCAGCGACTACCCCGAGCACGGGCGCGACGCCGATGCGCTGCTGCGCCGCGCGATCGGCCAGGCCACCAGCACGGCCAGCGTCGGCCGTGCCGGGTTCGCGACCCGCGTCGAACGCGGCGCCGCCACCGCCGCGAACGACGACGCCTGAGCAGGGCGTCGTCGGGGCGGCCGCACGCGGCGGCTATCGGTTCAGGTCACCGAGGCACAGGTACTTGATCTCGACGTAGTCGTCGATGCCGTGGTGCGAGCCCTCGCGCCCGAGCCCCGACTGCTTGACGCCGCCGAACGGCACCTCGGCGGTCGAGATCAGCCCGGTGTTGATGCCGACCATGCCGTACTCGAGCGCCTCGGCGACGCGGAAGATGCGCCCGACGTCGCGGCTGTAGAAGTAGCTCGCGAGGCCGAACTCGGTGGCGTTGGCCATCGCGATCGCCTCGGCCTCGGTGTCGAAGCGGAACACCGGTGCGACCGGGCCGAAGGTCTCTTCGCGCGCGCACAGCATGTCGCCGGTCACGTTGGCGAGCACGGTGGGGGTGTAGAAGCGCCCCCCCATGCCCGGGGCGCGCGTGCCACCGACGACGACGGTGGCACCCTTGGCCAGCGCGTCGGCCACATGCGCCTCGACCTTGGCGACGGCGGCGTCGTCGATCAGCGGGCCCTGGGTGACGCCGGCCTCGAAGCCGCTGCCGACCTTGATCGTCTTCGACTTCTCGGCGAGCCTGGCGACGAAGGCGTCGTACACGCCGGACTGCACGTACAGCCGGTTCGCGCACACGCAGGTCTGGCCGGCGTTGCGGTACTTGCTGATCATCGCGCCGTCGACCGCGCTGTCGAGGTCGGCGTCGTCGAACACGATGAACGGCGCGTTGCCGCCGAGCTCGAGGCTGATCTTCTTGACCGTCGGCGCGCACTGCGCCGCGAGGATGCGCCCGACCTCGGTGCTGCCGGTGAAGCTCAGGTGCCGCACGACGTCGCTGGCACAGAGCACCTTGCCGATCGCGACCGAGTTCACGCCGTCGGCCGTGAGCACGTTGAGCACGCCCGCGGGCATGCCGGCACGCTGCGCCAGTTCGGCCACCGCGAGCGCCGACAGCGGCGTCTGCTCGGCCGGCTTGATCACCACCGGGCAGCCGGCGGCCAGCGCGGGCGCCACCTTGCGCGTGATCATCGCGATCGGGAAGTTCCACGGCGTGATCGCCGCGCACACCCCCACCGGCTGCTTGATCACCAGGTAGCGCTTGGTCGCATCGGTGGTCGGGATCGTCTCGCCGTAGACGCGCTTGGCCTCCTCGGCGAACCACTCGAGGAAGCTGGCGCCGTAGACGACCTCGCCGCGCGCCTCGGGCAGCGGCTTGCCCTGCTCGGCGGTCATGATGCGAGCGAGGTCGTCGGCGTGCTGGTGCAGCAGGCGGAACCACTGCATCAGGATCGCGGCGCGCTCCTTCGCGGTCTTGGCGCGCCACGCCGGCCAGGCCTTGTCGGCGGCGGCGACCGCGGCGTGCGCCTCGGCGTCGCCGAGGTTGGCGACGTCGGCGAGACGGTGCCCCGACGCCGGGTCGGTGACGTCGAAGCGGGCCCGGCCGGCGACCCAGGCGCCGTCGATTAGCGCGTCGGTCTTCAGCAGCGTCGGGTCGGCCAGCGTCGACAGCGGGGAGGTCTTCATATCCATCGTCGGTTCTCCTGCCAAGGCGGCACTCTAGCGCCTCAGCGCAGTTCGTACTCGAAGGTGCTGACCACGCGCAGCCGCTTCGTGCGCGACGTGCCGTCGTCGTAGCCCTGTGCGTCGCCGGCGCTGATCGTGATCACACCCTGGTTGGCGCTCTTCAGCGCGCCGAGCTTCGCGCCGGCCTCGGCGGCGAACTTCTCGGCCTGCTCGCGCGCGTTGCGCGTCGCCTCGGCCAGCAGCGGCGCCTTGACGTCGTTGAAGCCGCGCAGCTGGTAGCGCGGGCCCGCGGCACCGCTGTCGTCGTTGGCGGTGAGCTGCACGCCGGCCTGGATCAGCGGATCGACGGCGAGCGCGGCGGCTTCGACGGCGCTCACGCGAGCCGTCTTGACGACGACGCGGCCGACGCCGTTGAAGCGCAGCGGCTGGTTGACCTGCGCGTACTCGCGCGCGAACAGGTCCTGCACCTGCAGCGGGCGCACCTCGACCTCGGCAGCGGCGAAACCCTGGTCGCGCAGGAACGCGACGACGCGGTCGCGGTCGTCGGCGAGCGCCTTCTGCACGGCGCCGAACTCGTTGCCGCCGCGGCGGAACGCCAGCGTCCACGTCGCGTAGTCGCTGTCGACGTCCTTCTCGGCCAGCCCCTTGACGGTGACCGAGCGGTCGGCCATGCGGAAGCGCTCGAGCCCCTGGCCGACCGCGAAGCCGGCCAGAGCGACCGCGATCGCGATGACCAGCGCCGTGCCGAACCCGAGGATGCGGGGGCTGCCGTCGTGCATGTGGTGTTCCCGGCGCCCGCGCCGCCGCGGGCCTCGGGCCGATTCTGGCGCAGGCGCGCGAGGGGGGCACGCCGCCTAGAATTCGCCGCTTGCGCGCCCGTGCCGGGCACGCCCCATTCACGCGCCGCCCGCCCGCGACCGCCCATGAAAGCCGCCGAGATCCGCACCACGTTCCTGAAGTTCTTCGAGTCGAAGGGCCACGCCGTCGTCGCCAGCTCGCCGGTGGTGCCCGGCGACGACCCGACGCTGCTGTTCACCAACGCCGGGATGAACCAGTTCAAGGACGTGTTCCTCGGCTTCGACAAGCGGCCGTACACGCGCGCGGCGACGGCGCAGAAGTGCATCCGCGCCGGCGGCAAGCACAACGACCTGGAGAACGTCGGCTACACGGCGCGCCACCACACCTTCTTCGAGATGCTGGGCAACTTCAGCTTCGGCGACTACTTCAAGAAGGACGCGATCCGCTACGCCTGGGAGCTGCTGACCGAGCACTTCAAGCTGCCGCCCGACAAGCTCTGGGCCACCGTCTACGCCGAGGACGACGAGGCCTACGACATCTGGCTCAAGGACATCGGCCTGCCCGCCGAGCGCATCGTGCGCATCGGCGACAACAAGGGCGGCCGCTACATGTCCGACAACTTCTGGATGATGGGCGACACCGGCCCCTGCGGCCCGTGCTCGGAGATCTTCTACGACCACGGCCCGGAGGTCGCCGGCGGCCCGCCGGGCAGCGCCGAGCAGGACGGCGACCGCTACATCGAGATCTGGAACAACGTCTTCATGCAGTTCAACCGCACCGAAGACGGCGTCATGCACCCGCTGCCGAAGCCGAGCGTGGACACCGGCATGGGCCTGGAGCGGCTGGCGGCGGTGCTGCAGCACGTGCACAGCAACTACGAGATCGACCTGTTCGTGCGCCTGCTGGCGGCGGCGCGCAACGCGGTGGAGTTCGCCGGCCCGGGCGCCGGGCAGGTCGACAAGGCGAGCCCGAGCCTGAAGGTGATCGCCGACCACATCCGCGCCTGCGCCTTCACGGTAGCCGACGGCGTGATTCCCGGCAACGAGGGCCGCGGCTACGTGCTGCGCCGCATCGCCCGGCGCGCGATCCGCCACGGCTACAAGCTCGGCGCGCGCAAGCCGTTCTTCCACACGCTGGTCGCGCCGCTCGCGGTCGAGATGGGCGACGCCTACCCCGAGCTGCGGCGCGACATGGTTCGCATCACCGACGTGCTGCGGCAGGAGGAAGAGCGCTTCTTCCAGACCATCGCCAACGGCATGGAGATCCTCGAGGGCGAGCTGGCGCGCGACGCAACGCGACTCGACGGCGAACTCGCGTTCAAGCTGCACGACACCTTCGGCTTCCCGCTTGACCTGACCGCCGACGTGTGCCGCGAGCGCGGCGTCACCGTCGACGAGGCGGGCTTCCACGCGGCGATGCAGCGCCAGCGCGAGCAGGCGAGGGCGGCTGCCAAGTTCAAGATGGCCGCCGGCCTCGACTACAGCGGCGATGCCACCGCGTTCCACGGCTACGAGCACCTGATGTGCGAGCACAGCAAGGTGACGGCGATCTACGTCGACGGCACGCCGGTCGTGAAGGCGCGCGCCGGCGACGACGTCGTGATCGTGCTCGACCACACGCCGTTCTACGCTGAGAGCGGCGGCCAGGTCGGCGACCGCGGCGAGCTGCGCAACGCGCGCTCGCGCGTCGTCGTCGACGACACCGTCAAGGTGCAGGCCAGCGTGCACGGCCACCAGGGCCGCATCGTCGAGGGGGAGGTCGAACTCGGCGACGTCTTCGTCGCGCGCGTCGACGCCGAGCGGCGCGCGAAGACGATGCGCAACCACAGCGTGACCCACCTGATGCACAAGGCGCTGCGCGAGGTGCTCGGCGGCCACGTGCAGCAGAAGGGCTCGCTCGTCAACGACGAGCGCACGCGCTTCGACTTCAGCCACCACGCGCCGATGACGGCGGCGCAGGTCGCGCAGGTCGAGGCCATCGTCAACGCCGAGATCCTGGCCAACGCCGCCACGCAGGCGCGCGTCGTGGCCATGGACGAAGCGCAGAAGCTGGGCGCCGTGATGCTGTTCGGCGAGAAGTACGGCGACACGGTGCGCGTGCTCGACATCGGCTCGAGCCGCGAGCTGTGCGGCGGCACGCACGTGGCGCGCACCGGCGACATCGGCCTGTTCAAGATCGTGATGGAAACCGGCATCGCCGCCGGCGTGCGCCGCGTCGAGGCGGTGACCGGCGACAACGCACTGGCCTACCTGCAGCGCCTCGAGGGCACGCTCGACGGCGTGGCCGGGGCGCTGAAGGTCACGCCCGACGAGACGCCGCAGCGCGTCGCCGCGGTGCTCGAGCAGGTGCGGGCGCTGGAAAAGGAGATCGCTGCGCTGAAGGGCCGGCTGGCCAGCGCCCAGGGCGACGAACTGCTTGCGCAGGCGGTCGACGTGAAGGGGCTGAAGGTGCTCGCCGCGACGCTCGAAGGCGCCGACGCGAAGACGCTGCGCGAGACGCTCGACAAGCTCAAGGACAAGCTCAAGTCCGCCGCGATCGTGCTGGCCACCGTCGACGGGGGCAAGGTGCAGCTCGCCGCGGGCGTCACCCCCGACAGCGTCGCCAAGGTCAAGGCCGGCGAGCTGGTCAACTTCGTCGCGCAGCAGGTCGGCGGCAAGGGCGGCGGCAAGCCCGACATGGCGATGGCCGGCGGCACCGACGCCGCGGCACTGCCGCGCGCGCTGGCGTCCGTCGCGCGCTGGGTCGGCGAGCGGGTCTGAGCGGCCGGCCTGCCGAGGCGCGGTCAGGGCGTGGTGGCGCGGCGGCGCAGCTGCTCGCGCAGCGCATCGCAGGGGTCGGGCCGCGGCGTGGGTGCATAGCCGCGCCAGTCGTCGCCCTGCAGGCCCGCCGCCGGCGTGCCGAACAGCACCACCTGCACCGGCAGGTCGGCCGGCAGGTGCAGCGGCACGCCGCGGTCGCGCGACGCGTGCTGCGCGCCGGCCAGCAGCAGCACGTCTTGCCCCGGCGCGGCGCGCGCGTGGGCCTCGGCGACGGTGGCGGCCAGCGCCAGGTCGCGCGCGATCTGGATGCGCACCATGCCGGGCTCCTGGCTGTGCGGCAACAGGCCGCAGTGCCCGTCGCGCACCGCCTGCGCCAGGCGGTCGCGCACCGGCGGCGCGACGCGCGCGTCGAGCGTGTCGTCGCGCATCGCTTCGCGCATCGCTTCGCGCGGCAGGTTGCCGCCGATCACCGGCACGCCGGCGCGCACGGCGTGCATCACGATGGCGGCATAGGGTTCCCACGGCCAGCCGCGCCAGCCCAGCGCATCGCGCACGCGAGTCTCGTCGGCGTCGGCGCGCAGCGTGCGGGTGTCGCGACCGCGCTCGGCCATCTCCAGCACCACGGCCGCGAGCGTGCCGGCTTCGGCGCGGCGGCGCACTTCGTCGGCGACCTGCCGCTGCTGGTCGGGTTGGTCGTGCAGCTCGCCGAAGATCAGCACCGCGGCGTCGGCGACGCCGGCCGCGAGCAGCAGGGCCGCGGCGACGCGGCGGCGCATCGAGCGGAGGATGGACAGCAGGCCTCTCACCGTGACAGCATATCCCGGCCACGAGGAAGACCATGTCGATGCAGATCACGCTGCGCCGTGCCAGGCCGAGCGACGCCGAGGCCTTCGAGCGCATGATGAACCGCCCCGAAGTCCACGCCGGGTTGATGCAGCTGCCGTACACGACCGCGGACTTCTGGCGCGCCCGGCTCGCCGAGCCGGGCGGTCCGGCGGTGGCCGAGCTGCACCTGGTCGCTGAGGTCGGCGGCGAGATGGCCGGCAGCGCAGGAGAGGACCCGGTCGGCCCGGCGGTGCGGCGCCGCCACGCGATGATGCTCGGGATCAGCGTGGCGCCGGAGTGGCAGCGCCGCGGCGTCGGCTCGGCGCTGATGGCGGCGCTGTGCGAGTACGCCGACCGCTGGCTCGGCGTGCTGCGGCTCGAGCTGACGGTGTACGTCGACAACGCGCCGGCGATCGCGCTGTACCGCAAGTACGGCTTCGAACACGAGGGCACGCACCGCGCGTACGCGCTGCGCGACGGCGTCTACGTCGACGCGCACGCGATGGCCCGGCTGCACCCGAACCCGCCGCGGCCGTCGCCGGGGTGACGGTGCGTGCGACACTGCGCCATGGCGACGGCCCTTGTGCCCCACAGCAGCGACGCCGAGATCGAGCACCTGAACACGCTGTGCCGGCGGCTGGCCGGGTTCAAGCACGACGTCTCGCTCGAGTGGGTCGACGGCTTCATGACCGCGCTGCTCGCCAGCCCGCGCCGGGTGCCGCCCGAGCAGTGGCTGCCGGCGATGCTCGACGACGCCTTCGACCGCGCCTTCGCCGACCCCGACGACCGCCGGCAGGCGCTGGACGCCCTCGTCGGCCGCTGGCAGGTGATCGCGCGCCAGCTCGACCCCGAGGCCCTGCTCGACGACCCCGAGGCGTTGCGGCTGTCGCCGCTGATCGTCGACTACAGCGACGAGGTGCGCGCCGAACTGGCCGCCGAGGGCCGGTTCACCGACGACGAGATCGCGCAGCTGCCGGCCAACGGCACGGTGTGGGCCGACGGTTTCGTCGACGCGCTCGAGGCCTTTGCGGGCGACTGGCCCGAGCCCGACCGGACCACCGAACACGGCCGCTTCTACGACGACTGCCTGATGGGCGTGATCGCGCTGACGCTGACCGGCGCCGACCTCGACGCCTACCTGGCCGACCGCTACCCGGGGCAGACGCTTGATCGCGACGACCTGATCGACGAGGCCTGCTACTGCGTGCAGGACCTGCGCGTGTACTGGCTCGACCACGCGCCGACGCACGCGCCGATCCGCGTCGCGCCCAGGCCCGGGCGCAACGATCCGTGCCCGTGCGGCAGCGGCCGCAAGTACAAGAAGTGCTGCGGCGCCGGCGCGGGGTGAGGGCCGGCGCGTGCTGCTAGAGTGCGCGCCACGATGAGCGCCGCTGCGACGACCCCACCCGCCGACGACGCCGAACTGGCCGGCCGCCACGTCGTGCTCGGGCTGAGCGGCGGCATCGCCTGCTACAAGTCGGCCGAGCTGGCGCGCGAGCTCGTCAAGGCCGGCGCCACCGTGCAGGTGGTGATGACCGAGGCCGCCGGGCAGTTCGTCACCGCGGTGACGATGCAGGCGCTGTCGAACCGCCCCGTCTACACCAGCCAGTGGGACGCGCGCGCGCCGAACAACATGGCGCACATCAACCTGACGCGCGACGCCGACGCGCTCCTCGTCGCGCCGGCCAGCGCCGACTTCGTCGCCAAGCTCGCGCAGGGCCGCGCCGACGACCTGCTCAGCCTGGCCTGCCTGGCGCGACCGATCGAGCGCTGCGCGCTGCTGCTGGCGCCGGCGATGAACCGCGAGATGTGGGCGCATCCGGCCACGCAGCGCAACGCCGCGCAGGTCGCCGCCGACGGCGCGGTGCTCCTGGGGCCCGCGGCCGGCGACCAGGCCTGCGGCGAGGTCGGCGACGGGCGCATGCTCGAGCCGCAGGAGCTTCGCGACGCGCTGATCGCGCACTTCCAGCCCAAGCTGCTCGCCGGTCGCCGCGTGCTCGTCACCGCCGGGCCGACCTACGAGGCGATCGACCCGGTGCGCGGCATCACCAACCTCAGCAGCGGCAAGATGGGTTTCGCGCTGGCGCGCGCCGCGGCCGACGCCGGCGCCGAGGTCACGCTGGTCGCCGGCCCGGTGGCGCTGCCCACGCCGCGCGGCGTGCGCCGCATCGACGTGCGCAGCGCGCAGCAGATGCACGACACCGTGCTGCCGCTGGCGCCGCGCCACGACGTGTTCGTCGCCACCGCGGCGGTGGCCGACTGGCGCCCGGCACAGGCGGCGGGGCACAAGCTGAAGAAAGCCGACGGCCACGTCGCGCCGGCGATCGCCATGGTCGAGAACCCCGACATCCTGGCCACCGTCGCGCGGCTGCCCGACGCGCCGTACTGCGTCGGCTTCGCCGCCGAAAGCCACGATCTGGTGCGCCACGCGCGCGAAAAGCGCCAGCGCAAGGGCGTGCCGCTGATCGTCGGCAACGTCGGGCCCGACACCTTCGGGCGCGACCACAACGCGCTGCTGCTGGTCGAAGCCGACGGCGAGCACGAGATCGGCAACGGCCACAAGCTGGCGCTGGCGCGGCGGCTGGTGGTCGAGATCGCGCGCCGGCTGCCGGCCGCGGGGGCGGCGCGGTGACGACCATCGACCTGAAGGTGCTCGATGCGCGGGTGGCTGACGCGCTGCCGGCCTACGCGACACCGGGCAGCGCCGGGCTGGACCTGCGCGCCTGCATCGACGCGCCGCTCAAGCTCGACCCCGGCCAGACCGCGCTGATCCCCACCGGCATCGCGATCCACATCGGCGAGCCGCACCTGGCGGCGATGATCCTGCCGCGCTCGGGGCTGGGGCACAGACACGGCATCGTGCTCGGCAACCTGGTCGGGCTGATCGACAGCGACTACCAGGGCCCGCTGATGGTCAGCTGCTGGAACCGCGGCCACGCGCCGTTCGTCGTCGAGCCGCTCGAGCGCATCGCCCAGCTGGTGATCGTGCCGGTGGTGCAGGCGCGCTTCCGCCGCGTCGACGCGTTCGACGCGTCGCATCGAGGCGAGGGCGGGTTCGGGTCGACCGGTCAGGGCTGAACGGGGTTCATGCGGGCGCAGTGCGCAGCCGCGCCCAAAGCCGCCCGGCACGCTCGGGCCAGTCGCCTGCGGCCTCTTGCGCGAGGGCCTCGGCGGCGCGCGCCTGCTCCAGCCCCATGCCTTGCGCCTCGGCGAGCGCGAACGCGCGCTGCAGCAGCGGCACGCCCTCGGCATGGCGCTGCTGCAGGCAGGCGCGCTGGCCTTGCAGTCGCGCGCGCAGGATTGCAGCCGGCGCGAACAGACGCACCTGCCGCCCGAGCGCCGGTTCGAACTCGGCCCAGGCGGCGTCGGCGACGTCGGTGCGCTCGCCGCGCTGCGCCGCATGGCGCTGCAGCGCCAGCAGGGTGTCGCCGAGGGCGGCGTAACCTTCGTGGCCCCACCAGCCGCAGCGCATGCGGGCCGACGACGCGACGCCGGTGCGCACCGCGGCCCAGGCCGCGTCGACGTCGCCACGCCGCCATGCCAGCCGCGCCGCCAGCCCATGGCGGCGCAGCGTGTACGCGGCGTCGATGTTCTCGATCTCGGTCATCGCGTCGGCGGCGCGTCGGTACTGCCGCTGCAGCGTGTGGTCGTCGACGCCGAGGCACAGGCCGATCTCGACCAAGCCCACCGGGCCCCAGGCGCGCCAGGCGTCGCCCGGGCGGGCCAGCGCGATCTCGGCGAGCTGCGCGAAGCGTGCATGCGCCTCCGCGAGCCGGCCCTGGAAGAACAGCAGCTTGCCGGCGAGCGCGCGCACCCCCAGCTCGTAGCGCCGCGCGTGCCAGCGTCCGTAGGCGTCGGCGACCGCGTCGAGGCGCGCGACGAGCCCGCGCCAGTCGCCGAGCTGCATCAGGATCATGCCCTGCGCGTACTCGGCCATCGCGTGTTCGAGCCCTCCGACCGGTCGCTCCAGGCGCTGCGCGCGGCGGTGTGCCCGGCGCATCAGCCCGAGCCGGCCGGCGCCGCCCAGCGCCATCGCCGTCCACAGGCGCCGCAGCGTCGCACCCGCGCCGAGGCGCCGCAGCAGCCAGGTGTTGACCAGCCAGTGTCGCGTCCAGGGTTGCGGGTCGGGGAAGAACGCGAGCATCTCGCCGAAGCCGCCGCCGCTGCGCAACATCAGCGCGGCGAAAGCGTCGCGCGCGGGGCCCGCCGCCGGCCAGTCGCGCAGCGTCGCCACCCGCAGCGCGGCGGTGGCCAGCCCGGCCCACGGCGCGCTCTCGATGTGCTCCGGGGCCATTCCCAGCGTCGCGTAGGCGTGCCGGTAGTCGCGCAGCGCGGCGCGCGAGTCGCCGGCGCCCATCAGGCTCTCGGCGCGCCGAAGCGTCCAGGCGACGGCCAGCCAAGGCGGCAGGTCGGTGCGCGTCAGCGCGCGCGTGAACAGCGCCGCAGCCTCGGCCTGGCGGTCGGCGGCCTCGAGCGCCAGCGCGGCGCGGTCGACCCACGGTGCGAGCTGCGGTGGCGGCAGTCGCTCGCAGGCGCGCGCCGCCGCGTCGGCCAGCGTCGACGCGGTACCAATGCTGGCGGCAACGACGGCCGCGGCACGCGAGCGTGTCGCATCGTCGACGTCGGCGAGGCCGCCGAAGGCCGGCACCACGGGCAGCACCTCGTCGAGCCGGCGCACCAGCGCGTCGAGCACCCCAGGTTCGAGCGCAGCGCAGGGTGGCTGCGCGCGCAGGATGCGTCGCTGCAGCGGGTGCAGCGCCAGCCGCTGCACGCCGGGCGTGGCGTCGATCGTCGCCTCGGACGACGCGTCGACGGCCAACCAGCAGTGCGTGCGCAGCGTCGCGAGCGCCTGCGCGTCGACGCCCACCGTCTCGGCGAGCGCGGCGTCGACGCCCGCAGGCAAGCACGCCAGCCGCAGCGCGGCGTCGCGCGCCGCGTCGCCCAGCCGCGCCCACGACTCGGCGAGCACCTGCTCGACGCTGCGGTGGCGTGCGTCGGCGGCATCGGTGTCGGCCGGCAGTCGACCCCGGTCGAGCTGCGCGAGCACGGTGTCGACGCCGGCGTCGCAGGCCCGGCGCGCAGCCAGCTCCAGCGCCAGCGGCAGGCCGCCGAGCTGGCGGCACAGCCGCGCGATCGCCGCGCCCTGCGCGGCGGCCTCGAAGCGCGGCTGCAGCCGCCGCGCCGTCGCCACGAACAACGCCGCGGCGTCCGACGAACACGGGTCGTCGGCGTGCCGGGGTTGGGTCGCGAGTCCGTCGAGCGGCAGGAGCCACTCGCGCGCATCGCCGATGCGGGTGCGCGACGTCGCCAGGACCTGCACGCCGGGTGCGCGCTCGCGCAGCGCCGGCGCCAGTTCGCGCGCCGCCGGCAGCGCCTCGAGCTCGTCGAGCACCAGCAGCAAGGCACCGGGCCGGTCGCGGTCGGCGCCGGTGCGCCCGGTCACGTGCTGCAGCAGCGTCGCCGCGTCGAGCAGCGCGCCGCCGGCATCGTCGCGCGCGCTGAGGTGCAGCACGCCGTGGCGGTGGCGCGCGGCACGCGCCGAGGCAGCACACAGCGCCAGCCGCGTCTTGCCCACACCGCCGAGCCCGACGATCGTCAACCAGCGGCACGACGGGTCGTCGAGGCGCTCGAGCAGCAGCGCGAGGTCGTCGTCGCGACCGATCAGCGCAAGTGCGGGATCCTGGGCGGGAGCGATGCGTGAGGCCATCGGCGCCGGGACGGTGGCCGCCGGCGGCGCAACGTCGGCGTGGATGCGCGTGTACAGCGCGTAGCAGTCGGCCGACGGGCGCGCACCCAGGCGCTCGAGCAGCGCCGCGCGGCAGGCCTCGTACTGGGCCAGGGCGGCAGTGCGTCGCCCGCGTGCGGCAAGCAGGCGCATCACCGCCATGTGCGCCGGTTCGTCGGCGTCGTCGAGTTCGAGCAGCGCGTGGGCGTGTTCCAGCGCCTCGTCGTGCCGGCCGCCGGCCTCGGCCTCGTCGAGCAGTGCGCGGCGAAGCGCCTGCGCGGCGTGCAGCGCGCGCCGGCGCGCTGTCGACAGCCAGGCCTCGAATCCGTCGGCGTCACCGACCTCGAAGCCGTCGAGCAGCGGGCCGCGCCACGCCGCCGCGGCCGCGATGCGCCGGCCGTGCGGCCACGGTGCCGACAGCGCCGACGTCAGTTCGTGCAGGTCCACGTGCAGCGGAACGCCAGGCGCGAAACCGACGCCGGCGCCGTCGACCGCGAGCACGCCGGGCAGCCAGCGCCGCAACCGGTACAGCGCGCCGCGCAGGTTGCCGCGCGCGGCGGCGTCGTCGAGCCCGCCCCACAGCAGCGTGGCCAGCCGCGCGCGCGGCAGTGGTCGGCCGGCTTCGGCGAGCAGGAACACGAGTGCCTGCTGCTTCGGCGCGAGCACGCGCGTCAACGCCTGGCCGTCGTGCTCGATGCGGCCGGGCCCGAGCAGCAGCACATGCAAACCCCGCATCGCGACCTCCGTGTCACGAGTGTGGCGCGCCGCGACGCTTGCCGCACGCGGCATCCGCGCCCGATGCACGCCCCGAACACGCGCCGCACACGCCCCGCACACGCCGCGCGCCGATCGTACGCCTCGGGCCGCCGCGCCGGACCGTGTGCGGGGCGGGCCGACCGCCGATTCCTCGCCAACGGAGAGCCTCATGTCCACCATCCACCGCAGCTCGATCCCCGCCGAAGCCGCGCCGCTCGCGCACGCGCTCGCCCGACTCGTCGGTCCGGCCGCCGCCGTCGCTGCGGCCCAGTGCCCCGACGCCCGCACGCACCGCGCCGCGGTGGCGCAGGTCGTGGCCCGACTGCGTGGCGGCGCAGCGCACGCGGCGCCAGCGGTCGCGGCGCCACCACGGCGGGACACCGCCGAAGCGGTCGCGCCGTAGGCACGGGCGGCGGGCCGCTCAGGCCGGCCGCGCGATCGACGCGGCCACCGCGTCCCACGTGGCATCGAAGCCCTCGGGCGTGAACCCCGCGCCCGAGGGCAGCCAGTCGGCGGTGCGCCCGCCGGCCAGCGTGTAGTGGCCGACGACGTCGAGGTGGTCGGCGCGCGCCACGTGCAGCGCGCGGCCGTGCAGCTGGCTCAGCGTCGGCACGACGCCGTCGTTCGTCGACGCCGTGACCTTGAAGCCCAGCGCACGGTCGAGCGCGCGCTGCGTCTCGGTGCCCGGCTTCGGGTACGGGTAACGCGGGTGCGGCCGGCCGGTCAGCGCGTGCAGCAGCCTGAACAGCGCGCGCAGCGCAACGTACTCGGGGTCGAGCAGATCCTTGCCGGCCAGGCGCTCGCGAGGACGGGGCACGCCGGCGACGATGCAGCCGTAGGCCACGCCGGGCCGGTCGGCCACCGCGGCGTCGAACAGCTCGATGCCCTCGGGCGTGAGCTGCAGCACCGCGCCCTGGTCGCGCTCGATCTGCCCGAGGTAGCGCCACAGCGGGTCGCTGCGGTCGAGGCGCACGTGGCGCAGCAGCTGCTCGGCGATGCGGTCGAGCGGGCCCTCGGGGCGGCCGAACCAGTCGTCCAGACGCGCGACCACCGACAGTGCACGCGCCGCGGCGACCACCGTGCCGCGCCCCTGGCTCGACGTCGCCAGCCCGCTGAGCAGCAGCAGCAACGTCTGGCCCTGCACGCTGACGAAGTGGTTGGCCAGCGGTGTGCCGTGGTGCGGCGTGGCCACCGAGGTCGCGCTGCGCGTGCGCTCGGCGATGCGCGCCGTGGCCGTGGCGTCGCCGAGGCGTGCCCCGGGCGCGAGCAGCATGCGCACGTCGAGCCCACCGGTCGAGTGGCCGACGAAATGCAGCTCGGTCGCCTGCAGTCCGCCGGCGCGCTGCACCTGGCGACGCAGCGCATCGGCGCGCCGCGGGATCGACGCCGTGGGCTGCGTGCGGCAGCGCACGATGCGGGCGTCGACGCCGCGGCGGCGCAGTGCCGCGCGCAGCGTGTGCTCGACACGTTCGAAGTAGCTCACGGCGCCGACCGACGTGAAGCCGAAGAACCCGGGCACCAGGAGCACGAGGCGGCGCTGCATCGGCGCATTGTGCGTGGCCGTCGGGGGCCTGCCGGCGGCGCGCGCGCCGGCGCCGAATCTGCGCGGGCGTTGACGTGGCGCAACGCGAGGGCCGCGCCGCTGCGGGTGTTCCCGATGCCGCGCGCTGCGCGGTGCCCGGACACTGCGTGTCCGCGCCGGCCACGCCGGCGCCACCGCCACAGCCACCTTCGCACCGAGGAGACCCGCGCCATGAGCATGCAGACCAAGTTCCTGCTCGAAGAGCACCAGATGCCGAAGTACTGGTACAACATCCAGGCCGACCTGCCGAAGCCGTTGCCGCCGGTGCTGCATCCGGGCACGCTCAAGCCGATCGGCCCCGACGACCTGGCGCCGCTGTTCCCGATGGCGCTGATCGCGCAGGAGGTGTCGACCGAGCGCGAGATCGAGATCCCCGAACCGGTGCGCGAGGTGTTCCGCCTGTGGCGCCCGAGCCCGCTGTACCGCGCGCACCGCCTGGAGAAGGCGCTGGGCACGCCGGCGCGCATCTTCTACAAGTACGAGGGCGTCAGCCCGGCCGGCAGCCACAAGCCGAACACGGCGGTGCCGCAGGCGTTCTACAACAAGGAAGCCGGCGTCAAGAAGCTGACGACCGAGACCGGCGCCGGCCAGTGGGGCACGTCGCTGGCGTTCGCCGGGTCGCTGTTCGGCATGGACGTGACGGTGTTCCAGGTGCGCGTGAGCTACGACCAGAAGCCGTACCGCCGCGCGGTGATGGAGACCTACGGTGCACGCTGCCTGCCGTCGCCGTCGACCGAAACCGAGTACGGCCGCGCGGTGCTGGCGCAGCGCCCCGACCACCCGGGCAGCCTGGGCATCGCGATCAGCGAGGCGGTGGAGATCGCCGCGCAGCGCGACGACACCAAGTACGCGCTCGGCTCGGTGCTCAACCACGTGCTGATGCACCAGACCATCATCGGCCTCGAAGCGATGGAGCAGATGCGCATGGCCGACGCCTGGCCCGACGTCGTGGTCGGCTGCACCGGCGGCGGCAGCAACTTCGCCGGCATCGCGTTCCCGTTCATCGGCCACGGCCTGCGCGGCGGCGCCAAGCCGCGCATCGTCGCCGTCGAGCCGGCGGCGTGCCCGTCGCTGACGCGCGGCAAGTACGCCTACGACTTCGGCGACACGGCGCACATGACGCCGCTGACGAAGATGCACACGCTGGGCAGCACCTTCACGCCGCCGCCGTTCCATGCCGGCGGCCTGCGCTACCACGGCATGGCGCCGCTGGTGTCGCACCTGAGGCAGCTCGGGTTGATCGAGGCCACCGCGTACACGCAGATCGAATGCTTCGCCGCCGGCGTCGCGTTCGCGCGCGCCGAGGGCATCGTGCCGGCGCCGGAGGCCAACCACGCGGTCAAGGGGGCGATCGAGGAGGCGCTGCGCTGCAAGCGCGAGGGCCGCGCCGACACCATCCTGTTCAACCTGTGCGGCCACGGCCACTTCGACATGGCGGCGTACCAGAAGTACTTCACCGGCGAGCTGACCGACGAGTCGTACGACGAGAAGGAGCTGGCGATGGCGCTGGCCGGGCTGCCGAGCGTGCCCGAGCCGGCGTGACCGTCAGCGCGTCGTCGAAGACGTGGCGGACGATGGTCAGGGCGAGGTGAACGCAACGCCAGGCCGCGTCCACGTCGTGCTGCGTCGGCGCCGCCGTTCACAGCACCAGCGCCGGCAGCCACGCCCACGCGAGCGGCCATGGCGCGGCGAAGGCGCACCGCGTCATGCGGGCGCGAACACCTCGAGCAGCCGGTCGAGCCCGCCCATGTCGATGGCCACGTGCGCCTGCGCGCGCACCTTCGGCTTCGCGCGGTAGGCCACGCTCAGTCCGACCGCGGCCATCATCTCGAGGTCGTTCGCGCCGTCGCCCACCGCGACCACCTGCGACGGCTCGTAGCCGTTGCGAAAGCAGGTCTCGAACACCGTCGCGCGCTTCATCGCGCCGTCGACGATGTCGCCCCAGTACTGGTCGACCAGCCGGCCGGTGAGCCGGCCGTCGGCGATTTCGAGCACGTTGCCGCGCGACCAGCCCAGGTTCAGCCGGCGGCGCACGCGATCGGTGAAGAAGGTGAAGCCGCCCGACACCAGCAGCGTGTCCAGTCCGGCTTCGCGGCAGGCCGCGACCAGCTCGTCGGCGCCGGGGTTGATCTGCAGCCGGTTGCGGTAGACCTGCTCGAGCACCTCGGCGGGCGCGCCCGCGAGCAGCGCGACGCGCTGGCGCAGGCTGTCCTTGTAGTCGGTGATCTCGCCGCGCATCGCGGCTTCGGTGATCGCCGCCACCTCGGCCTTTCGGCCGACGGCGTCGGCGATCTCGTCGACGCACTCGATGTTGATCAGCGTCGAGTCCATGTCGAACGCGATCAGCCGGTAGTCGGCGAGCCGCAGCGGCGGCGCGATGCCGCGGATGAACAACCCCGGGGTGAGTTCGCGTTCGATCGTCATGGCGGCCCGTCTGCCAAGGTCGACGGCGGGCGAGGATGTTAACCGCCGGCCGGCTTGAGCACGGCGGCCAGCACACGGATCTGCCGGCGCGTGTCGCCGCCCACGCGTTGCGCGACGCTGGCACTCGCGTCGTCGGCGGGGTAACCGGCGGTCGCCAGCCTGCGCTGCAGTTCGTCGGGGGTCGTGCCGGCGACCTGCGCGAGCACCGGCAGCGGCGCGGCGGCCAGCGCGCGCACGGGAGCGACGAAAGGCGGCTCGTCGCCACCGCCGACGGGCACGAAGCTCACGGCCAGCAGCAGCGCGAAGCCGGCGATCACCGCGCGCCCGACGCCGGTGGCGAGATGGCGTTTGACACCGGCCAGGTTGACGGTGGCGTGCAGCGCGACGCCGCCGAGCAACACCCAGCCCAGCCATTCGTGCACTACCTTGTTCAATCCGCTGTCGGCGTGGAAGAACATCAGCACGCCGGTGACGGCCGACAGCAGGAAGGCGCCCATGACCAGCGGCGTGGCCCATTCACGTTGCAGTTTCACGATCGAAGACCTCGTGGTGAGAGAACGCATCGACGATGCGCACGGCGCTTGTGCACCTCGTCAAGGCCACGTTGCCGGCGTGTAAAGCGGTTTGCGCCAGCGCAAACCGCACTCACGCCAGGGCCGGGCGGCGGCGTTCAGGCGGCGGCGGTCTCGGTGCGCGGCGTGCCGAGCGCACGCAGCACGTCGCGCACCATTTGCGCGCGCGCCGCCGGGTCGGGCAGCGGACGCTCGATGCGCAGCTTGTCGTTGCCGGCGAGCTTGATCGCGCGGTTCTTCTGCACCAGCTCGATGATCCTCATCGCGTCGACCGGCGGGTTCGGGCGGAACGTGACCACGATGACCTGCGGCCCGGCGTCGACCTTGACCACGCCGTAGGGCTTCGCCAGCACGCGCAGGCGGTGCGTGTCGAACAGCGTCTGCCCCTGCGCGGGCAGCTTGCCGAAGCGGTCGGTGACCTCCTCGAGCATCGCGTCGATCGCCTCGGGCTTGTCGGCGCTGGCCAGCCGCTTGTAGAGAGACAGCCGCACGTGCACGTCGCCGCAGTAGCTGTCGGGCAGCAGCGCGGGGGCGTGCAGGTTGATCTCGGTGCTGCCGAACACGCCCGACAGCGGACCCAGCAGGTCGGGTTCGCGCCCGGCCTTCAGCGCGCGCACCGCCTCGGCGAGCATCTCGTTGAACAGCTGGAAGCCGACTTCGTGCATGTTGCCGCTCTGGTGCTCGCCCAGCACCTCGCCGGCGCCGCGGATCTCGAGGTCGTGCATCGCCAGGTAGAAGCCGCTGCCCAGCTCCTCCATCTGCTGGATCGCGTCGAGCCGCTGCGCCGCGATCTTGCTCAGGCCTTCCAGGTCGGGCACCAGCAGGTAGGCGTAGGCCTGGTGGTGGCTGCGGCCGACGCGCCCGCGCAACTGGTGCAGCTGCGCCAGCCCGAACTTGTCGGCGCGGCTGATGACGATCGTGTTGGCGGTCGGCACGTCGATGCCGGTCTCGATGATCGTCGAGCACAGCAGCACGTTGTGGCGCTGCGCGACGAAGTCGCGCATCACGCGCTCGAGCTCGCGCTCGGGCATCTGGCCGTGCGCGACGCCGATGCGAGCCTCGGGCAGCAGCTCGGCGAGCTTGTCGCGGCGGTTGAGGATCGTCTCGACCTCGTTGTGCAGGGAGTACACCTGCCCGCCGCGCGTGGGTTCGCGCAGCACCCCCTCCCGGATCACGC
>NZ_DAOKZA010000031.1:0-48256 GCF_035325925.1 Azohydromonas sp.
GCGTAGTCCACGCCGATGCCCACCGCGAGCACCATCACCGGCAGCGTGGCCACCGTCAGCCCGATGTCCAGCGCCTTCATGAACGCGTAGCCGACGAAGGTGCCCACGGTCAGCGGCAGGCAGCACGCCAGCACCGCGCGCAGGTCGCGGTAGACGGCGAACACCAGCAGCACGATCACCGCGTAGACGTTGAGCATCATCGGCAGCTCGCTGGCGGCGACCTCCTCGTTGATCGCCGCGAGCACGCCGGCGTTGCCGGCGGCCAGCCGCACCGTCACGCCGCCCAGCGGCTGCTCGTCGCGGTAGCGCTTGGCCGCGGCGATCACGCGCTCGATCGTCGTCGTCTTGTGGTCGGCCAGGTACAGGTGCGCGGCGGTCATGCTGCAGTCCTTGCGCATCGTGCCCGGGGCGCGCGCGACCTCGAACGCCAGCGCCGCGTAGTTCGCCGGGTCGACCGGGATCACCGACATCTTCGGGTGGCCTTCGTTGTAGCCCTCGCTGTACTGGCGCAGCTGGGTCGAGAACGAGTCGATCGACATCACGCCGTCGACGTCGCGCATCGCGTAGGCGAAGCGGTCGTGGTGCACGCCCACGGCCACCGCCTCGCACGAGTCGGCCGGCGCCTCGAACACCACGCTCAGCCAGTCGAGCCCCATGTCGAAGCTCGACGCGATCGACACCGCGTCGCGGTTGAAGCGCGCCTCGGCGCGCAGCTCCGGCGCGCCGGGCTCGACGGTGCCGACGACACGGTCGCGGCTGTACCACAGCGCCGCGGCGAACACCGCCGCCGCGACGGCCAGCACCCAGGCCGCGGCACGCGGCTCGGCCAGCCGGGCCAGCGCGCGCAGCAGGTTGGAGCGGCGCTCGCGCACGCGCATCTGCGCCACCGCGTAGTCGCGGCCCACGCGCACGTACGACGCCGCCAGCGGCAGCATCACGAGGTTGGTGACGATCTTGTAGGCCACGCCCAGCGCCGCGGCCACCGCCAGCTCGCGCACCATCGGGATCGGGATCAGCATCAGCGTGACGAAGGTGACGAAGGCCGTCACCAGCGCCAGCGTGCCGGGGATCAGCAGCCCGGTGAAGCTGGCGCGCGCCGCCTCGTCGGGCGACTTGCCCTGCGCGATCTCGCGCACGATGTAGTTGATCTGCTGCACGCCGTGCGACACGCCGATCGCGAACACCAGGAACGGCACCAGCACGGCCAGCGGGTCGAGGCCGTAGCCGAGCAGGTGCAGCGTGCCGAACTGCCACACCAGCGACGCCAGCGAGCACACCACCGGCAGCAGCGTGAAGCGCCACGAGCGGCAGTACCAGTACACCGCCAGCGTCGTCAGCACCAGCGCGACCAGGCAGAACTCGAGCACCGCGGCGGCGCCGTCGGCGATGTCGCCGATCTGCTTGGCGAAGCCGATGATCTGCACCTCGAACGCGGCGTCCTCGTGCCGGGCGCGCAGCGCCTCGAGCTGCGCGTTGTAGGCCACGTAGTCGATGCGCCGGCCCTCGGCGTCGTACTCGTTGAGCTCGGCGGTGATCATCGCGCCCGACTCGTCGTGCGCGACCAGCGAGCCGACGAAGCCGCCCTGGCGCGCGGTGCGAGCGATGCCGGCGATCGTCGCGTCGTCGAGCGCCGCCGGCGTCACCGTGCCGGGGATCAGCGGGTCGGCGCGGAAGCCCTCCTCGGTGATCTCGTTGACGAACGCGTTGGGCGTCCACAGCGAGGTCACGCTGCCGCGCGAGACGTGCGGCAGGAACATCACCGCCTGCGTCACGTCGTGCAGGCGGGTGAGCCCGTCGCGCGTCCAGATCGCGCCGTCGCGCGCGCGCACCACCACGGTCAGCCGGTTGGCGCCGATCAGGTCGTCGCGGTAGGTGCGGAAGGTCTCGACGTACTCGTGGCCGACCGGCATCTGCTTGTCGAAGCCGGCGTCCATGCGCAGCTGCAGCGCGAAGCCGGCCATCGCGACCGTCAGCAGCGCCAGCGCGACGAGCACCGGGCCGCGCAGGCCGAACAGCGCGGTCTCGATGCGCAGCAGCGCGCGCACCAGCGCCGACGCGGGGGCGTCGGACGCTGCAGCGGGAGGGTCGGCGGCGGGCATCGGGGCGGGTACGGCCAGCGGCACCCGGGCGCGCCGCCGCGCCCGGGTGCCGGTGGCGTCAGAAGTTGCGCGCGACGAAGGCGCCGAAGAAGTTGCGGTCGCCCAGCGGCTGGTCGAACGGATTGCGGCCACCGCCGTACATCGCGTAGTTCAGCCCGATCTGCCAGTTCGCCGGGTTCTGCGTGAACAGCAGGTACAGGTTGGTCACGCGCGCGCCCTCCATGAACAGCGCGGCGAGGTTCGGCGTGCGACCGGACACCGCGCGGAAGTGGTACACGCCCGGGGTGACCTGCCAGCCGGGAATCAGCGAGCCGTCGTAGACCCAGCTGAAGTCGAAGTTGAAGCCCCACGAGGTCCTGGTGCCCGCCGCGTAGACGGTGGCGCCGCCGTCGTCGGACCAGTTCCACAGCCCGGCCGCCGGCAGCTGCGACACCGGCGTGCCGTCGGGCGCGTTGCGCAGGAACACCTTCTTCAGCCCCGGGTAGTGCACGACGACCGCCTCGGCGAGCAGCGTCGCCGTGTCGGCGCCGAGCAGGTCGAGGAACGCGCCGTGGTCGCCCGGCGTCAGGCTCAGCAGCCCGGTGACGTGCATCTGCCAGCGCTTGCCGTCGACGTAGAGGTTGCACTCGCCGGCCGGGGCGAAGCCGTCGACGTTGTTGCCCTCCTGGCCGGGTGCGAAGCAGCTCGACAGCGTCATCGCGTCCTTCGGGCGGTACGACAGCTCGGCGCCGATGGCCCAGTTGCCGAGCGGGAAGCTGACCGAGGCGCCGAACAGCTTACGGTCCTCGAGGAACACCCACTGGCCCTCGGACTGGCCGTTGACGAAGCGCAGGTTCGGCGTCTTGTCGTGGTAGTTCAGCGCGTAGAAGCCGTAGTTCGCGCTGCTGCCGGCGGGCTGCCAGCGCAGCGCCACGCCCCACTGGCCGCCGTCGGACGGCTCGGCGTCGCCGATCAGCGGGATCGACGGGAACTCCGGTTCGCCGAGCGCGGCCGCCGACGCCGGGTCGGGGCCGAGGTAGATCGGCTGGCGCCCCTTGTCGTAGAGGTCGACCACCGACCAGTAGCCACCCACCGGCGGGAACTTGAAGCGGTTCCAGCGCACCTGGTAGTACGCGTCGACGCTCAGCCCGCGCCCCAGGCCCAGCGAGCCGCTGATCATCGGTGCCGGCAGCGACGCCTCCTGCAGCTTCAGCCCCGGCTGCGACAGGCGCTGGATGTCGAGCGCGTTGGTCGCGTTGATGCCGCCGGGCAGGAACAGGCTCTCGCCCCAGTTCAGGACCTGGTTGCCCACGCGCAGGTTGTAGCGCTGCTCGCCGGCCTGGCCCGACTTGCCGACCCACAGGTCGAGCAGGCGCACGTCGGTGACGATCTCGCCCTTGGCGTCGGACGACAGCGGCGTGCGCGCGGTGTCGTCGGCCTTGAAGTCGTGCAGCCAGTTGACACGGCCGAGGAACTTCCAGTCGTCGCGGAAGTTCAGCAGCAGCTCGTGGTTGCCCTTCAGGTAGCCCGAGAAGACGTCGCCCTTGCGGTAGTTGAGGTTGCCGTCGTCGCCGCTGCCCCAGCGGAAGATGTCGGCGCCGTCGCAGTACGACAGGTCGCCGACGCGCGCGCACGACGGGTCCTTCGCACGCACGCCGGCGCCCAGCGTGATCGTCGAGTCGAAGTTGCCGCGCACCCCCTCGGTCTCGAAGGTGAACGCGTGCGCCGCGGTGGCGCAGGCGGCGAGCGCCGCCAGCGCGATGGCGCGCCGACGCGCGGGCGTGCAGGTCTGGTTCATGCCTGTGCTCCTCGGTGTGCCGGCGCTCAGCGGTCGCTGATCGCGCGCAGGTTGTCGGCGGTGTAGAAGCCCGGGCTGAAGCGCGCACCGCTGGCTTCGACGACCCAGCGCACGTCGGCCCCGGTGCCGGCGGCGTGCATGTCGAACAGGTAGCGCCCCTCGGTGAGGTTGTGCTGCACGAAAGCCGAGACGTCGCAGCTGCCGGTCTCGTAGACCGGGATCAGGAAGCCCTCGCGCACCTTGGCGATGCGTCCCTGCGCGTCGTAGTCGTCGGCGACCAGCATGTTCCAGCTGTCCTCGTCGAGGTGGAAGGTGCGCTTGGGCGCCGTGTGTCGCATGCCGGCCTTGACGGTGGCCTCGACCACCCACACGCGGTGCAGCTCGTAGCGGCGGTGCGTCGGCGCGATGCCGTCGGCCTTGGCGATGTCCTCCCACTTGCCCTTGAAGTCGTAGGCGCCGAACGCGTTGTACGGCACGTACATCTCCTTCTTGCCGACGAGTTTCCAGTCGAAGCGGTCGATCGTGCCGTTGAAGACGAACGGCTCGTCGAGCGTGTACTGGTTCTCCATGCCGATCTGCGGCGAGTCGTACGAGTACGACGGCATGCGGCGCACGCGCCGCTGGCCGGGGAAGTAGTAGAAGGTCTCGCTGCCGGGCTGGTTCAGGTAGAACGCGATCGCCAGCGCCTGGCCGGCCAGCGCGGTCGGCGAGTTGTAGGCGAAGTACGCGTAGTACTCGACCTGCGGCAGCGTCGACAGCTTGGTCGAACCCTTCACGCCCCAGGGCATGAACGCGGTGAACTCCTGGCCGGCGCGGATCCACTCGCTGCCGCCCTTGCGCGGCGACACCGAGGTGACGGTGTTCTTGTAGTCGATGCCCACGCCGCGGTAGCGCATCTTGGCGTTCCACATCGCCTCGGTGCCGGTGGCCGGCAGCGGGAACGGGTAGCCGGGCACCCAGGCCTCGGCGAGGCTCCAGCCGTCGGCGCCGATCTTCGCGAAGCCGACGTTCTTCTTCGTGTTGTCGGCGACGAAGTCGGGCACGCCGCAGCTGCGCCGCGTCGGGTAGACGTCCATGCGGTAGCCCTTGACCTGCTTGAGCATCGCCAGCTGGCCCGGGGACAGCCGCGCGGCGTGCTGGTCGGCGTTCGACGCGTCGATGCTGAACAGCGGCTTGTCGCCCTTGTGCACCCAGTGGTCGCCGCGCGGCGCGCCCGGGCTCCAGCCGGCATGCTGCGGCTGGTTGCCGGCCCAGGCGGGGATCGCGCCGTCCTTGCCGGCGGCGCGCTCGGCGCCGGAGGGCGTCAGGTCGGCGCCCAGGCGCGTGGCGTCGGCGGCGGCCGGGGCGGCCACCGTGGCCAGCACCAGGGCGATCAGCGGGAGGGCAGGGCGCTTCATCGGAGCTCCTCGATCGTGCAGCGGCCCCGCGGCGGCGGGGCCGGGAATCGGCCGGTCGTCGCGACGGTCTCGCGACGACCGGTCGATTGTTTCATTGTCAACGAGATCGTGAATCCGCAATCACCCTGACGCACGACCCGCCGCGGCGTCACTTCTTGATGCTGATCACCTGCGGCTGCGTGACCGCCTTCAGCCCGTCGACGCCGAACTCGACGCCCCAGCCCGACCCCTTGATGCCGCCGAACGGCACCATCGGGTGGATCATCCCGTGCTGGTTGATCCACACCGTGCCGGCCTGGATGCGCGAGGCCACCTCGCGCGCGCGGCCCACGTCGCTCGACCACACCGACGCGCCGAGGCCGACGTCGAGCCGGTTCGCGCGCGCCACCGCGTCGTCGACGTCGCGGTAGCGGATCACCGGCAGCACCGGGCCGAACTGCTCCTCGTCGACCAGCGGCGCGCCGTCGTCGATGTCGGTGACGATCGTCAGCGGGAAGAAGTTGCCCGGACCGTCGGCCGGCCGGCCCCCGCAGACGATGGTGGCGCCGTCGGCGCGCGCGCGCTCGACGAGGCGCGAGACCTTGTCGAACTGCATGCGGTTCTGGATCGGGCCCATCACGGTGCCGTCCTTCATGCCGTCGCCCATCGGCATCGCCTCGGCCAGCGTCTTCAGCTCGGCGACGACGGCGTCGTGCAGGCTGTCGGGCACGTACAGCCGCTTGGCGCAGGCGCAGGTCTGCCCCATGTTGAGGAAGGCGCCCCAGAACAGGCCCATCGCCATCGCCTTCGGGTCGGCGTCGGGCAGCACGATCGCGGCGTCGTTGCCACCCAGCTCCATCGTCGTCGGCGTCAGATTCTTCGCCGCCGCGGCAGCGATCTTCGCGCCGGTGGCCCCCGAGCCGGTGAACATGATCTTGTCGACCCGCGGGTCGTCGACCAGCCGCGCGCCGACCTCGCCCGGGCCGCTGACGGTGTTCAGCACGCCCGGCGGCAGGACCTCGGCGATCAGCCGCACCATCTCGAGCGTGCCGATGCTGGTGTACTCCGAAGGCTTGATGACCACCGTGTTGCCGGCGCGCAGCGACGGCACGATCTGCCAGATGGCGATCAGCAGCGGCCAGTTCCACGGCGCGATCGCCGCGATCACGCCGTAGGGCTTGCGGTGCACCTCGTCGCGGCGCGTGTCGTCCTCAAACGCGACGTCGACCGGCAGTTCCAGGCTCGCCGGCACCTGGGTCCAGACCTCGCAGCCCCAGACCTCGAAGCGCGCGCCGGGCACCTGGTCCGGGCCGACGCCGCCCAGCGGCTTGCCCTGCTCGCGCGTGACCCAGCCGGCCAGCGTCTCGGCATTGGCCTTGATCACCTCGGCGACCTTCATCATCAGCGCCTTGCGCTCGGCGTCGGGGCGTGCGGCCCAGGCCGGCTGAGCGCGCTTCGCGGCGGCCACCGCCTGCGCGACCTGCTCGGGCGTCGAGTGCGGCACCAGGCCGAGCACTTCGCCGGTGGCGGGGTTGCGCGACTCGAAGGTGCGGTCGGACACGACGGCGCGGCCGTCGACGGTGTTGGCGTAGGTCTTCATCGGGGTCTCCTCGGCGGTCGTCGTGGCAGGGCGCGATGGCTCGCGCGCGCGGCAGGCCAGTGTGGGCAGCGCCGGGCGCCGCATCCATCGCGAAGATTCGCGACGGGAAAACCCGCGTCGGCGTGCGCGAACACCCCGATGCTGCAACGCACGGATCGCGGCACCATCGGGGCCGGAGCACCGCGATGGACGACGACCTGCTGCTGCAGACCCAACGCCGCCTGCGCCGCAGCCTGTTCGAGGGGCCGCGCGCGATCGCCTGGCGCCCGGCGCGCGAGCTCGCCGCGCAGTTGCTGCTGTACCTCGACGAGCCGCTGCGCTGCTGGCAGATCACCGCCGAGTGGCTGCGCGACGCGCTCGACGCCGACCGCGTCGACGGCGGCTACGGCGGCTGGGTCGGTGCCGACGGTGCGGGCAGCCGCTATGTCGTGCTCGCCGAGGCGCGGCGCGCGGCGCTGCCGCTGCCGTCGGTGCTGGGCATCGGGTTCGATGCCACCGACCCGTCGATCCGCGCGGTGTGGGCCGGCCACGGCGTCGCGGCGATCGCCGAGGTCGAGCAGGAACGGCGCTTCAGCGCGCGCATGCGCGGCGAACTGCGCACGCTGGGCACGGCGGCCAAGCTCGCCCTGCCGGTGCGCGACGGCGCCCGCCCGGTCGGCCTGATGTGCGCCGACTGGCATCGCCGTGCGCCGCGCTGGAACGCGCAGGCGTGCAACGAGCTGCCTGCGGTTGCCGCCCAGCTGGTCGGCCCGGTGCTGGCCGCCGCCCAGCGGCTGGCCCGCGAGACGATCGAGCTCGACGCGACGCCTGCGGTCGACGAGGCACGCGACGCCGGCGCGCCGGCGCTGGCCGGACTGACGCCGGCCGAACAGCGTGTCGCGTGGCTGGTGGCGCAGGGGCTGAGCTACAAGGAGGTCGCGCGCCGGCTCGGGCGCTCGCTGTCGACCGTCGATCACCAGCTGCGCAGCATCCGCCTCAAGCTCGGCGTGCGCTCGACCTCGCGACTGGTCCACCTGCTCAGCGAGCATCGGCCGGGGCCGCGCTGAGAGCGACCCGGATCCGCGTGTCGGGCGGACTTGCGCGATCTCGGGCTCAGACTCAAGATGACCGTCAGCCGTTGGTAGGTCGCAGGCGGTACGTCAGCGAGCCGTCGGCGTCGCTTTGATGCACTTCGCCGGCTGGAGTGGCAAAGCGGCGTGCACGGCGAAGGCGAGCCCGAGCACGCCTTCGCGCACCCATCACGACGGCCCTCGCGGCAGGCAGCACCCGCTGCGTGCGATCTGTGTGGCGGCGAGCAGCGCAGGCGCGGGGTCGGCGCGCGTGAGCGCGCTTCGTGCTCTGACTCGTGGACGTGGTCCGAGCGAAGCGACCGCAGGGAGCGTAGCGAGTTCGGCCGCGCGACCCCGAGCCGAGCAGCGCAGTCGGCCTGCAATGTCGACCGCCACAGGGTGAGCCCGCAGCGGGTGCTGCCTGCCGCGACGCGCCAACCGTCGCCATCCAGCCAGTACACGATGACGGATCGACCACGCCGGCACCGAACCGAAGGTGCGGTGCGACGACGCCCCGTCACCTGCGGCCGTTCGCGACCGATCAGGTTCTCGCCACCCCTGACACCTGAGCCTGACCGACGGACGGCGCCGCCGCGATCCTGCCTTCGGCCACCCAGCGGTCGAAGATCGTCAGCGCGAGGTCGACGAAGGCATCGTCGTTGATGTGCAGATCGGGCTCGTGCAACTCGACCGGCGGCCGCGCGTGCCCACGCAACGCCTGCATGAAGGCGGCGTGGCCCGCCGGGTCGTGCATCGGCTCGCCCTCGCGGTCCCAGGCGTGGATGCCGCGGCGCGGCAGCAGCAGCGCCACCGGGCCGCGGGCCTGCGCGAGCCGCGCTCCGATCTCGGCGGCCAGCGTGCGCTTCTCGTCGTCGGTCGCCGCCACCGACGCGATCAGCCGGTTGTGCGCGTGATAGGCGCGGCCCAGGAAGCGCGGTGGCAGCGCGGCCCAGGTCTGGACGTCGATCATGTCGCTCGCCCCCGGGGCGACGATCTGCGGCACGCCCAGGCGGCCGGCAGCGCGCAGCCGGTCCGGGCCGGCGTGCACGACCGAACCCTGCATCCAGTTGGCGAGCTCGGCCTGGCAGAAGTCGAACACGGCGGCGAACTGCCCTTGCTCGAGCAGCGCCTCGAGCGCACGCCCGCCCATCCCGGTGGCGTGGAACACGACCGGCTCGTAGCCGCGCGACTGCAGCGCCGGCGCGAGCCGCACCATGTACGCGAGGCACGACTTGCCCAGCGAGGTGATCGCCACCCGCGGCCGCCCGGCGCGCGGCGGGTCGACCGCGCGACACGCGCCGACCACCGCGCCGGCGGCCTGGCTCAGCGTCGCGCGGCAAACGTCGTTGAGGCCGTACAGCCCGCCGGCCCACAGCACCATCATCAGGTCGGGCGCGAGGCGCTCGGGCGGGATCAGGTGCGAGCTGGCCACCGTCGTCACGATCACCTTCGGCACGCCCAGCGGCAGCGCCGCGGCGACGTCGAGCGCGAGGTCGGTGCCCATCGTGCCGCCGAGTGCGATCATCCCGTGCAGTGCGCCGCGCGCGTGGCGCTGGCGTGCGATCACCGCCGCGCCGCGTGCCATCGCCGCCATCGCGGCGTTCTCGTCGCCGAGTGCGGCCAGCGCCTGCAGCGTCGTGCCGGCGGCGGCGGCGACCTCGGCGTTGCCGATCTCGGGCGGGTACGGCGGCGTGCCGAGCACGCCGACGTCCATCAGCGCGACGCGCGCGCCCTGCGCCTCGGCGCAGCGGCGCAGGTAGGCGAGCTCCTCGGCCTTGGTGTCGGCGGTGCCGACCAGCAGCAGCGCGGGGGCGTCGCGCACGGGCTCAATCCTTCGTCGCACCCGGCAGCGCCGCCAGCTCGGGCCGCTCGGGCTCGAACAGCCTGCGCTTCATCGCCAGCTTGACCCACAACGCGCCGACGACGGCGAAGACGGCCAGCACGATCCCGGTGTAGCTCGCGATTTGGCCCGTCATCTCGGGCGCCGGCGACGAGTTGAGGACGACCACCGCCATGCCGGCGATCGCAGCCAGCGGCAGCAGCGGGAACAGCGGCACGCGAAACGGCCGCGGCCACTCGGGGTGGCGCCAGCGCAGCACCAGCAGCGAGACCTGCGCCATCGTGTAGGCGAGCAGCCAGGCCACCGACGCCGCGATCATCAGCGGCAGGATCGCGTCGACGCTGCCGCCCGACCACACCAGCCCCACCAACGGCAGCGCGGCGACGAAGGCGATCGCCGCCACCGGCGTGCCGTGGCGCGGGTGCGTGTAGCGGAAGATCGGGAACACCTGCCCGTTCATCGCCATGCCCCACAGCATGCGCGGCACCGCCGCCAGCACGGTGTTGAACAGGCTCGCCGACGCGACCAGCGCCAGCGCCGCGAACCAGACCTTGGCGTGCGGGCCGAAGACCGCGACCACCGCATCGAGGTGCGGCGTCGCGCTGCCGGCGAGTTGCCCGCGCGACAGCACCGCCGCGCCGCCGAGCGCGAACAGCAGTTGCGCGAAGAAGATCGCCGTCAGCCCAAGCACCATCGCGCGCGGCATGTCGCGCTTCGCGTCGCGCGCCTCGTTGACCAGCGGCGTGACGAACTCGACGCCCATGAAGATCCAGAACGCCAGCGCGACGATGCCGAGCACCATTGTGTCCTCGGCCATCGTCGCCAGCGCGATGTCGTGACCGGCCTCGGTGGCCGGCGTGCCCGCGCCACCGAGCGCCAGCGCGCCGGTGACGAGCAGGAACACGAGCACG
This sequence comes from Azohydromonas sp., assembly GCF_035325925.1. Classification (NCBI taxonomy): domain Bacteria; kingdom Pseudomonadati; phylum Pseudomonadota; class Betaproteobacteria; order Burkholderiales; family Sphaerotilaceae; genus Azohydromonas; species Azohydromonas sp. The sequence continues at coordinate 10,653 of NZ_DAOKZA010000031.1, forward strand.
ATGAAACCCAGCGCCGTCTGCACGCGCGCGAAGATGTCGGTGCCCAGCACGTTGAGCCAGGCGAACAGCAGCACCAGCGCCACCGCCCAAGCGAAGGGCGGCAGCGGCAGCGGCAGCGCCTGCGTGACGATCTGGTCGACCAGGATCAGCTCGGCCGGCAGGCCGAACATCGCCGGCGTGATGTAGCCGGCAAACACGAGCAGGATCGCCGGGAAGTGCCCGAGCGCGGCCTGCGCGAAGCTCGACAGCGCGCCGGCACTGGGCAGCATCAGCGACAGCTCGGCGTAGGCGAGCACGTTGGCCAGCGCCAGCGCGTAGGCGATCGCCAGCGCGCCGACGAAGCCCCACCCGGCGATGCCCAGCCCCTGCATCACCGACACCATGCCGATCTGCGCGACGATGACCCCGATCGCGGCGGCGAACAGCGCGCGAAAGCCCAGCGTGCCCGCGGGCGCGGGCGCGGCCGCCGTCGTGGCGGCGGATGGGGCGATGGCCTCGTTCATCGTCGTCTCCTCATGTCGGTCTCGCCCGCCGCGGCCCATCCGCGACAAGGGTGCACCCGCGTGCGTCGCTCACCCCTGCTCGACCGCCGCGAGCGCGGCGTCGAGCGCATCGCACAGCAGGTCGACCTGCGCGCGTTCGATCGTCAGTGCCGGCGACAGGATCACGTTGGCGCCCGAGGTGCGCACCATCGCGCCGCGCCGGTAGGCCTCGCGCGCGACCTGCGTCACCTGCTTCGCGCCGCGCGGCAGCGAAGCCTTCGTCGAGCGGTCGGCGACCAGTTCGAGGCAGGCCATCAGCCCGATGCCGCGCACGTCGCCGACCAGCCGATGGCGCGCGCCGATCTCGCGCAGCCGCCCGTTCAGGTACGCGCCCTCGCGCGCCGCGGCGCCGACGATGTCTTCGCGCTCCAGGATGTCCAGCGTGGCCAGCGCGGCCGCCGCGGCGACCGGGTGCGCGCTGTACGTGTAGCCGTGCGAGACCGAGCCGAAGGTCGCGTCGCCGGCGGCGACGGCGTCGGCCACGCGGGTCGACACCGCGGTGGCGCCCAGCGGCACGTAGCCCGACGAGATGCCCTTGGCCAGGCACCACAGGTCGGCCTGCACGCCCCACAGCCGGGTGCCGAACATCGCGCCGGTGCGGCCGAACCCGGTCACGACCTCGTCGGCGATCAGCAGCACCTCGTACCGGTCGCACACCGCGCGCACGCGCGGCCAGTAGCTCGCCGGGGGCACGATCACGCCGCCGGCGCCCTGCACCGGCTCAGCGATGAAGGCCGCCACGGTGTCTGGGCCCTGGAAGACGATCTCGCGCTCGAGCAGTTCGGCGCACAGGCGCGCCAGCTCGTCGGGGTCTTCGGTGTACGGGTTGCGGTACAGCCAGGGCGTGTCGACGTGGAAGCAGCCCGGCAGCAGCGGCTCGTAGGCGCGGCGGAAGTTGGTGTTGCCGTTGACGCTCATGCCGCCGAAGTGCACGCCGTGGTAGCCCTGGCGCAGCGCGATGAACTTGGTCCGGTCGCGCTGGCCGCGGCACTTCCAGTACTGGCGCGCGATCTTCAGTGCGCCCTCGACCGCGTCCGAGCCGCCGTTGCTGAACACCACCGCCGCGACGCCGTCGTCGGCCATCAGCGCGACCAGCCGCTCGGCGAGTTCGATCGCGCGCGGGTGCGTGGTGCCGCGGAAGATGTTGTAGAAGGCCAGTTCGTCGAGCTGCTCGACGATCGCGTCGCGGATCTCGCGCCGGCCGAAGCCCAGGTTGGCGCTCCACAGCCCGCCGACGCCGTCGACCAGCCGGTGGCCGTCGACGTCCCAGATCCAGCTGCCCTCGCCGCGCACGATGATGTCGGGCGGCTGCTCGCGCATCGACTGCGGATGCGCCATCGGGTGCCACAGGTGGCGTGCGTTGGCCGCCTTCAGCGCGGCGGCATCGAGGCGTCTCGAGCTCATCGCCACTCCTCGCAGTGCAGGCCCAGCCGCACCGCGACGGCGGCGACGTTGCCGGGCACGTCGCGCAGGTCGAAGTAGTGCACCTGCATGCCGGCGTCGACGGCACCGGCGATGTTGCGGAACTGGTCGTCGACGAACAGGATCTGCGCCGGCGGCAGCGCCAGCTGCTCGGCGGCCAGCGCGTAGGCGCGCGGGTCGGGCTTGAGGATGCCGGTGTGCGTCGCGTCGACCACGGCGTCGAGCCCGCGCAGCACGTCCATGCGCTCGAGGAACGCCGTGCCGTAGAACAGCTCGAGCTCGTTGGACAGGATGCCCACGCGCAGCCCGGCCGCGCGCGCGGCGGCGATCAGCCGCGCGATCTGCGGGCGCACCGTGCGCACCGGGTCGGTGTGGCGCACGCGCGCGAGCATCGCGCGCGTGTCCCAGTCGTGCTCGCCGACCGCCTCGCCGAGCTCGCGCGCGCGCAGCGCCCAGTAGTCACGCTCGCTGATCTGCTGGCGCTGCAGCGCGCGCCACAGCGGGTCGGTCGACGGGTCCAGCGGGCCGAGCCAGGTCAGCGTGCCGGCCGGCAGGCCGAGCTGGCGCTCGGTGTCGCGGTGGCACTCGAACAGCGAGCGGCTGATCACCGCGCCGAAGTCGAGCAGCAGCCCGCGCGGCGGCGTGCGCGGCGCGCCCGCGTCGACCTGCGCGTCGTCGGCGACGGCGGCGTTCATGTGGCCACGCTCACCAGCTTGAGCTCGGTGCAGCCGAGCAGCCCCTCGAGCCCGCTCTCGTGGCCGACGCCGCTGGCCTTGACGCCGCCGAAAGGCGTCTCGGGCTGCGACACGCCGAAGTGGTTGATGCCGACCATGCCGGCGTCGAGCGCGTCGGCCAGCCGCGTCGCGGTGCGCAGGTCGTGCGTGAAGGCATACGCCGCCAGCCCGTACGGCAGCGCGTTGGCGCGCGCGATCGCGTCGTCGAGGTCGTCGAAGGCGTCGAGCAGCGCCAGCGGGCCGAACGGCTCGTCGCGCTGCACGCGCGCGGCCGGCGGCGCGCCCTCGATGACGGTGGGCGCATAGAAGTACCCGGGGCGGTCGATGCGGCGGCCGCCGCACGCGAGCGAGGCGCCGTGCGCGAGCGCGTCGTCGACGAAGGCCTGCATCTCGCGCACCCGGTGCTCGGCCACCAGCGGGCCCATCTGCGACGACGGTTCGCTGCCGGGGCCGACGCGCAGCGCGCGCGCGCCGGCGACGAAGGCATCGCGGAACGCCGCGTAGCGCGAGCGGTGCACCAGGAAGCGGATCGGCGATGCACACACCTGGCCGGCGTTGCGGAACTTCGCCGCCACCGCGAGCGGCGCGACCGCGGCGGGGTCGGCGTCGGCGCAGACGATCACCGGCGCGTGGCCGCCGAGCTCGGCGGTGTAGCGCTTGCCGTGCGCCGCGGCCAGCGCGCCGAGTTCGCGGCCCACCGCCACCGAGCCGGTGAACGAGACCTTGGCGATGCGCGGATCGGCGATCAGCGCGCGCGCGATCTCGGCCGGGCGGCCGGCGACGAGGTTGAGCACGCCGTCGGGCAGCCCGGCGTCGACGAAGCAGCGCACCAGCGCCGCCGCGGCGGCCGGGGTGCGCTCGTCGGGCTTGAGCACGACGCTGCAGCCGGCAGCCAGCGCCGCGCCGATCTTGCGCGCCGGCAGGTTGCAGGGGAAGTTCCACGGCGTGAACGCCGCCACCGGCCCGACCGGCACGCGCAGCACCGTCTGGCTGGCGACGCCGGGCGTGCGCGGCGGCACGCCGCGCGCGGCCAGGCGCTTGGCCTCCTCGGCGAGGAAGTCGATGATCTCGGCGGACAGCCGCACCTCGCGCTCGGCCTCGGCCAGCGGCTTACCCTGCTCGCGCGTGAGCACCGCGGCGACGTCGGTGGCGCGCTCGCGCAGCAGCGCGGTGGCGCGCGAGATCAGCGCGAAGCGCTCGATGGGCAGCCTGCGGCGCCAGACGTCGAACCCCGCCGCGGCGGCCGCCGCGGCGGCGTCGACCTCGGCCGCCCCGGCCACCGGCAGCGCGCCCACGACCCCGCCGGTGGCGGGGTCGACCACCGGCAGCGTGCCGCTGGCGGTCGCGTCGACCCACGCGCCACCGATGCGCAGCGCCGGCGCCGGGTAGGCCGGAGGCACCGGCACCGGTGTGGAAGTCGGTGCGGACGCAGTCGATTGTTTCATTGTCAACGAGTAGTATCGTCGCCCGACGGCGCCGCGCACACAGGGTGGACCCTGATGGCCGGCGGCCCCCAGATTGTTTTATCGTCAACGATAGGAAACGCAGCCCCGCATGCCCGCATCCACCAAGACCCCCCGTGCCGCGACGCGGCCGCGCGCCGCCACGGCGCGTCGCGTCACCGTGCGCCGGCCCACGCTCGGCCCGATCGGTCGCCTCGAGGACTTCATCCCGTTCAAGCTGGCGGTGGTCGCCAACCGCGTCTCGCAGTCGATCGGCCACCTGTTCGAGACGCGCTTCGGGCTGCAGATCCCCGAGTGGCGCATCCTGATGGCGCTGTACGCCTACGGCCGGCAGGCGTTCCACGAGGTCGTCGAGCGCACCAGCATGGACAAGGCGCGCGTGTCGCGCGCGCAGCGTCGGCTGGTCGACCTGCGCATGATCGAGACCGCGCCCGACCCCGACGACGGCCGCCGCCTGCTGCTGGCGCTGACCGACGCCGGCGCACGCATGTGCGCGCAGATCCTGCCCGAGGCGGCGGCGCGCGAAGCCTGGTACCTGGAAGCGCTGAGCGACGACGAGCACCGCCAGCTCGACGTCATCCTCGACAAGCTGATGGTGCGCAGCGGCGAGGAACGCGAATGAGGTCGCGCACCACGCCCCGCACCCCGCCCCGCCACGCGAAGGAGCGCCGATGACGACGACGTCCCGCCTGACCCGCGCCGCGGCGTTCGCCGCCGCGCTGCTCGCCGCCGCGCTGGCGGCGCACGCCGAGCGCGTCGACCCGCGCCGCCTGCCCGAGCAGGCGACGATGGCGCCGCTGCCCGCGCCCACCGGGCCGCGGCTGTGGCTGAGCGACCCGGCGATGAACCACCTCGTCGACGGGCGCATGCACCTGCTCGACGGCGGCAAGCTCGGCTTCGTCGCGATGCTCGGCTCGGGCTACGCCGGGCTGGTGCAGCTGTCGCGCGACGGGCGCTGGGTCTACGTGGCCACGACGTACCACAGCCGCCTGCAGCGCGGCACGCGCACCGACGTGGTCGAGGTCTACCGCAGCGCCGATCTGACGCTCAGCCACGAGATCGAGATCCCGCCCAAGCGCACGCAGGGGCTGCAGATCAAGGCGCTGACCACCGTCAGCGCCGACGACCGCTTCCTGTTCGTGCAGAACGCGACGCCGGCCACGTCGATCACGGTGGTCGACCTGCAGGCGCGGCGCGTCACCGCCGAGATCGAGAACCCCGGCTGCTGGGGCGTGCTGCCGTGGCCCGGCAACGCACGGCGCATCTCGAGCGTGTGCGGCGACGGCACGACGACCACCTACGACCTCGACGCCGGCGGCGCGCTGGCCGCCACGCACGCCGGGCCGGCGTTCTTCGACGCCGACCGCGACCCGGTGTTCATCCACTACGAATCGCTCGGCGACCGTTTCGTCTTCGTCTCGTTCGCCGGCATGGTGCACACGGTGCGCCCGGTCGACAGTGCGCTGGTGCCCGACGGGCAGCCGTGGTCGCTGATGTCGGCGGCCGAACGCCGCCAGGGCTGGCGCCCCGGCGGGTTCCAGCTGTTCGCGATCGACCCCAACGGCAAGCGCCTGGTGGTGGCGATGCACGAGGGCGGCGGCGAGGGCAGCCACAAGAACCCGGCGTCGAAGCTGTGGGTGTACGACCTCGCGAAGCGCCAGCGGTCGGGGCGGCTGCCCGGCCACACCGCGCTGTCGATGAGCTTCGGCCCACCGTCGGCGCCCGACCTGCTGTACGTGCTGTCGGCGGCCGACAACCGCATCGTGCGGCTCGACTTCGGCGGGCCTGGCCTGCCTTCGAAGGTGCAGCGCAGCGACCCGATCGGCGAAACGCCGGTGTACCTGGTGCTGCAGTGACGCCGGCGATGCCCCCCCTGCCCGCGCTCGACCCGGCGATCGGCCACGCGCTGGCCGCGGCGCTCGCGCTGCTGCTGCTCGGCGGCGCGTGGTCCAAGCTGCGCGACCCGCTGCTGTGGCGCGAGACGCTGGCCAACTACGAGCTGCTGCCCGCGCCGGCGCTGCGCCCCGTCGCCTGGCTGCTGCCGTTCGGCGAGGCGGTGTCCGGCGTCGCGCTGCTGCCGCTGGCCACGCGCGGCGCCGGCGCGCTGGCAGCGGCGCTGCTGGTGACGCTGGTCAGCGTCGCCGTCGCCGCCGCGCTGGCCCGCGGCCGCGGCGGCATCGACTGCGGCTGCGGCGGCGACACCGAGGTGCCGATCGGCCCCGGCCTGCTGCTGCGCAACGCGGCGCTCGTGGCGCTGGCGCTCGCCGCGGCGCTGCCGCCGGCCGAACGCGCGCTGGTGCCGTGGGTCGACGTGCCGCTGATCACCGGTGCCACGCTGTTCCTGCTCGGCGCCTGGGCGCTGGCCAACACGCTGCTCGCGCAGCAGCCCCGTCTGCAATCGCTGAGGAAACTGCCGTGAACGAAGCCCTGCTGGTGTCGAACGTGCTGCTGTGGATCGCCGTGCTCGCGCTGCTGGTCGCGGTCATCGCGCTGGCGCGGCAGGTCGGCATCCTGTACGAGCGCATCGCGCCGATGGGCGCGCTGATGATGGACAGCGGCCCGAAGGTCGGCGACGAGGCGCGCGTGTTCGAGCTGCCGCTGCTCGGCGGCGGCACGCGGCGGCTCGGCGGCACCGCACCGCGCGCGACGCTGCTGTTCTTCCTGTCGCCGACCTGCCCGGTGTGCAAGAAGCTGCTGCCGATCCTGAAGTCGACCCGCGCCGCCGAGCAGGGCTGGCTCGACATCGTGCTCGCCTCGGACGGCGAGGCACCGGCGCACGAGGCGTTCCGCCGCCGCGCGGCGCTCGACGACTTCCCGTACCTGCTGTCCGCCGAGCTGGGCATGCACTACCGCGTCGCGAAGCTGCCGTACGCGGTGCTGATCGACGAGTCCGGGCGCGTGCGCGCCAAGGGGCTGGTCAACTCGCGCGAGCAGCTCGAGAGCCTGTTCGCCGCGCGCGAGCTGGGCGTCGCCTCGGTGCAGGAGTACCTCGACCAACCCCGCTTCGCGAAGGAGCGCGCATGAAGATCCTGTTCGACCTGCTCGACCGTGTCGCCGAACGCCGCGTGCGCGCGTTGGCGCAGCGCACGTCGCGGCGCAGTGCGCTGGTGCGCGTGGGCCGGGTGCTGGTGGCCGGCGCGTTCGCGCTGCCGGTGCTGCCGTTCGACCGCACGCAGCAGGCGCACGCCGCCGGCGGCGCGGGCGGCGGCGGCGGCAGGAAACGCCAACCCGGCGAGTACGACTGCGACTACTGGCGCTACTGCTCGGTCGACGGCTTCCTGTGCTCTTGCTGCGGCGGCAGCGCCACCAGCTGCCCGCCGGGCACCGAGATCTCGAAGGTCTCGTGGCTGGGCACCTGCCTGAACCCGACCGACGGCAAGAACTACCTCGTCAACTACTACGACTGCTGCGGCCGCGTCAGCTGCGGACGCTGCTTCTGCAACACCAACGTCGGCGACCGCCCGGGTTACCGGCTCGGCGTCAACAACGACATCAACTGGTGCATGGCCAGCGACAGCTCGGTGTACCACTGCACGCTGTCGGTGATCGTCGGCGAGGCCTGAAGGGGAGCGAGCCATGGCGACGAAGCGCAGCGGCGCGGCGCGGATGCCCGCGCGGGCCGTGACGACCCTGGCCGCGCTGGCGCTGGCCGCCACCGCCGCGCACGCCGGGCGCGACACCTCGCGGCTGCCGCCCAACGGCCACACGCCGCAGCTCAACTACCTGCAGTATTGCTCGGGTTGCCACCGCGAGGACGGCCGCGGCGCGCCGGCCAAGGGCATCCCGAACATGCGCGGCGTGCTCGGGCACTTCCTGCGCGTCGACGGCGGGCGCGAGTTCATCGTCAAGGTGCCCGGCGTGTCGCACACGCCGCTGGCCGACAGCGACGTCGCCGCGTTGATGAACTGGCTGCTCGCCGGCATCGCGCAGCCCAGCACGCCTTCGGGGACGGCGCCGTACACCGCCGACGAGATCGCGCGCCTGCGCCGCGAGCGCCTGGTCGACGTGCCGGGCACGCGCAAGCAGCTGGTCGAGCGGCTGCACGGCATGGGGCACGCGCTGTAGCCACCCCGCGCGACCGCTACACTGCGCTGCACGCGGCGCGGTGCCGCGCCTGCGAGACCGACGCGCGTGGACACCCCCGGCAACCTGTTCGTCGTCGCCGCGCCCAGCGGCGCCGGCAAGTCCAGCCTGGTCAAGGCGCTGCTCGAGCTCGACGCGCACCTGTCGGTGTCGCTGTCGCACACCACGCGAGCGCCGCGCGGCCAGGAGCGCGACGGCCGCGAGTACCACTTCATCGACGAGCCGACGTTCAGCGGCATGATCGAACGCGGCGAGTTCGTCGAGTGGGCGCGGGTGCACGGCAACCTGTACGGCACCTCGCGCGCCCAGCTGCAGCGGCGGCTGGCCGCCGGCGAGGACGTCGTGCTCGAGATCGACTGGCAGGGCGCGCTGCAGATCAAGCAGCTGTTCGCACACGCGGTGCTGATCTTCGTCCTGCCTCCGAGCTGGGACGAGCTGCGACAGCGCCTGTTGCGCCGCGGCGAGGACGGCGCCGAGGTCATCGAGCAGCGCATGGCCAACGCGCGCGAGGAGGTCGCCCAGGCGCGGCACTTCGACTATGTGATAATCAATGCCCTTTTCGAGACGGCGCTGTTCGACCTGAAGACGGTCGTGCACTCGCAGCGTCTGAAGTACGCGGCGCAGAAGCGCAACAAGTCGCAGGTGTTCGCCGCGCTCGACCTGATCTGAACCGGAACCCGCCATGGCCCGCATCACCGTCGAAGACTGCCTGCAGAAGATCCCGAACCGCTTCCAGCTGGTGCTCGCCGCGACGTACCGCGCGCGCATGCTCAGCCAGGGCCACGCGCCGAAGATCGAGACGAAGAACAAGCCCGGCGTGACCGCGCTGCGCGAGATCGCCGCCGGCGAGGTCGGGCTCGAGATGCTGCGTCGCGTGCCGATCTGACCGCCTCGACGACCTGACGACGGGCGCCCGCGGGCGCCCGTTTTGCTTCGCGGCCCGCGCGGGCATGCGCCGGCGCAGCGCGCCGCGCGGCGGGGCCTGCTAAATTGGCGCATGGGCATCCGATCGCTGGCCGCCGAACTGCTGCCGTCCGCACTGCAGGGGCTGCCGCGCCTGAGCCTGGGCCGCGCCGCGGAGAAGTCGCCCGAAGCCGCGTCGTTCGCCGCACTCACCGACAAGCTCGGCTACCTGTCGAAGGCCGACCTGAAGCAGGTGCGCGAGGCCTTCAAGTTCGCCGACGAGGCGCATCTCGGGCAGTTCCGCGCCAGCGGCGAGCCGTACATCACGCACCCGATCGCGGTGGCCGGGCTGTGTGCCGACTGGAAACTCGACGCGCAGGCGATCATGGCCGCGCTGATGCACGACGCGATGGAGGACTGCGGCGTCGGCAAGACCGAGCTGATCGAGCGCTTCGGCGCCGCCACCGCCGACCTCGTCGACGGGCTCACCAAGCTCGACAAGCTGCAGTTCAACACGCGCGAGGAGTCGCAGGCCGAGTCGTTCCGCAAGATGCTGCTGGCGATGGCGCGCGACGTGCGCGTCATCCTGGTCAAGCTCGCCGACCGGCTGCACAACATGCGCACGATGGCCGCGATGGCGCCCGACAAGCGCGGGCGCATCGCGCGCGAGACGCTGGACATCTACGCGCCGATCGCGCACCGCCTCGGGCTGAACCAGACCTACCGCGAGCTGCAGGAACTGTCGTTCGAGCACCTGCACCCGTGGCGCCACGCGGCACTGTCCAAGGCGGTGCAGCGCTCGCGCGGCTACCGGCGCGACATCGTCGAGCGCGTGCAGGCCGACGTCACGCGCGCCTTCGCGAAGGCGCGCATCAAGGTGCAGATCGCCGGGCGAGAGAAGACGATCTACTCGATCTACCGCAAGATGCGCGAGAAGCACACCAGCTTCGCGCAGGTCAACGACATCTTCGGCTTTCGCATCGTGGTCGGCGAGCTGCTCGAGTGCTACCAGGCGCTGGGCGTGATGCACCAGCTGTACAAGCCGGTGCCGGGGCGGTTCAAGGACTACATCGCGATCCCCAAGGCCAACGGCTACCAGTCGCTGCACACGACGCTGGTCAGCCCGCTGGGCACCGCGGTCGAGTTCCAGGTGCGCACCGAGGCGATGCACGCGGTGGCCGAGGCCGGCATCGCCGCGCACTGGATGTACAAGGCCAAGGACGCGCACGACCCGAAGGAGGCCCAGCGCCTGGGCTCGATGTGGCTGCAGAGCCTGCTCGACATCCAGGACGAGACGCGCGACTCGGCCGAGTTCCTCGAGCACGTGAAGATCGACCTCTTCCCCGAGGCGGTCTACGTGTTCACGCCGAAGAGCAAGATCCTGGCGCTGCCGCGCGGCGCGACGCCGGTGGACTTCGCCTACGCGATCCACTCCGACGTCGGTGACCACACGGTGGCGGCCAGCGTCAACGGCGAGCCGGTGGCGCTGCGCACCGAGCTGAAGAACGGCGACGTCGTCGAGATCGTCACCGCGCCCGGCGCCAGGCCGAACCCCGGCTGGCTGAACTTCGTGCGCACGGGTCGCGCGCGCAGCAAGATCCGGCATTACCTGAAGAACATGGAGGCCGAAGAGAGCCGGGCGCTGGGCGAGAAGCTGCTCAAGCAGGCGCTGCGCGCCGAGGGCCTGCCGATGCCCCCGGGCGACCCGAACGACGCCGACGCGTCGGCGCTGTGGCAGCAGGTCACGCGCTGGAGCGGCAACCGCAACCGCAGCGAGCTGATGGTCGACATCGGGCTGGGGCGCAAGATCGCGACCATCGTCGCCAAGCGCGTCGCGCAGATGCTGGCCGAGCGCGGCGCGCGCCCCGACGCGGTGACGCTGACGATGGGCCGCTACGCCGCCGACGACAACGCCCCGGCGCAGGGGCTGGTGACGATCGACGGCAGCGAAGGCGCGTCGGTGCAACTGGCCGGCTGCTGCCGACCGATCCCCGGCGACGCGATCGTCGGCTACCTCGGCCGCGGCGAAGGGCTGACGGTGCACACCGCCGAGTGCAGCGTCGGCAAGAAGCTGTACGAGCGCGACAGCGAACGATGGCTGCCCGTCGAGTGGGCCGAGGAGCCGACGCGGCCGTTCGAGACGGCGGTGCAGGTGCTGGTGGAGAACGGCAAGGGCGTGCTGGCGCGCGTCGCCGCCGCCGTCAGCGCGGCCGAGGCCGACATCACGCACATCCACATGGGCGACGAGCGCGCCGGCGAGACGGTCGACCTCAAGCTGCTGCTCGCGGTGCGCGACCGCCTGCACCTGGCCGACGTGCTGCGCGCGCTCAAGCGCGCGCCGTCGGTGCTGCGCGTGCAGCGCGTGAAGCCCTGACGACGCGCCGACCCGCGCAGACCGACCGTCACGACGCCACCGACCGCCGCAGACGCCGGCGCAGCGACGACAGCGGCCGTCGACGTGGCCGACGAGCCGAACCCGCCCGCCGTCAGTGCGCCGGCGCCGGGTACGCCACCTTCAGCACCTCGATCGTCTCGACGCCCGCGGGCGTGACGAGCTGCACCTCGTCGCCCTCGCGCGCCTTGAGCAGCGCGCGCGCGATCGGCGCGATCCAGCTCACCTCGCCGGCCAGGCTGTCGGCCTCGTCGATGCCCTTGATGGTGATCGTGCGCTCGTCGCCCTTCGCGGTGGCGTAGGTCACGGTGGCGCCGAAGAAAATCCGGTCGCTGCCGTGGTGCGCCGACGGGTCGGCGACCTCGGCGATGTCGAGCCGCTTGGTGAGGAAGCGGATGCGGCGGTCGATCTCGCGCAGGCGCTTCTTGCCGTACAGGTAGTCGCCGTTCTCGCTGCGGTCGCCGTTCTTCGCCGCCCACGACACGGTCTCGACGACCTTCGGCCGCTCGACGTCGAGCAGGTGCAGCAGCTCGGCGCGCAGCCGGGCGTAGCCCTGCGGCGTGACGTAGTTCTTGCCCCCGGCAGGCAGCGTCGGCGCTGCGACGTCGTCGTCCTCGTCGGTGGCGTCGGATTCCTTCGTGAAGGCCTTGCTCATGCGCCCGATTGTGGCGCCGGCGCCCCCGGCTTCAACAGCTCGCGCGCGATGACGAGCTGCTGCACCTCGGTCGCACCCTCGTAGATGAGAAGTGCGCGGATCTCGCGGTACAGCCGCTCGACCGCCTGCCCGTGCGTCACGCCCAGGCCGCCGAACATCTGCAGTGCCGCGTCGATGACCTGCTGCGCGCCCTCGGTGGCGGCCATCTTGGCCATCGCCGCCTCCTTCGTCACGCCGCGGCCCTGGTCGCGCTGCCACGCGGCGCGGTAGGTCAGCAGCGACGCACCGTCGATCGTCGTCGCCATCTGAGCCAGCTTCGCCTGCGTGAGCTGGAAGTCGGCCAGCGTCTGGCCGAACATCCGGCGCGTCGTCGCGCGGCGCAGGCCCTCGTCGAACGCGCGGCGCGCGAAGCCCAGTGCCGCCGCGGCCACCGACGTGCGGAACACGTCGAGCGTGCGCATCGCGACCTTGAAGCCCTCGCCGGCGGCGCCGATGCGGTTCGCCAGCGGCACGCGGCAGCCCGTGAAGCGCAGCCGCGCCAGCGGGTGCGGCGCGATGACGTCGATGCGCCCGGCGACCTCGAAGCCAGGCGCACCGGCTTCGACGATGAACGCCGAGATGCCGCGGGCCCCGCCCGCCTCGCCGGTGCGCACGAACACCACGTAGACGTCGGCGATGCCGCCGTTGCTGATCCACGTCTTCTCGCCGTCGAGGATCGCCTCGTCGCCCTCGACGCGCGCGGCGCACTGCATCGCCGCGACGTCGCTGCCGGCGTCGGGCTCGGACAGCGCGAATGCCGCGATCGCCTCGCCGCGCGCGACGCGCGGCAGCACGCGCGCGCGCTGGTCGGGCGTGCCGGCCAGCGAGATCGCGCCCGAACCCAGTCCCTGCATCGCGAATGCGAAGTCGGCCAGCCCGTCGTGGCGCGCCAGCGTGTCGCGCACCAGGCAGATCGTGCGCGTGTCGATGGCGTCGCCCGCGCCGCCGTGCTCGACACCCGCGACGGCGTGGCGCAGCCAGCCCGCCTCGCCCAGGTCCCGCACGAGCGCGCGGCAGGTCGCGTCGACGTCGGCGGCGTGATCGACGTGCAGGTGCCGCGTGCACCAGGCGTCGAGGTCGCGCTGCATCGCGCGGTGCCGCGCGTCGAAGAACGGCCACGCCAGGTCGTCGGCCAGGCTCATCGCGCCCCCGCCTCAGTTGCCCTCGAACACCGGCTTGCCCTTCGCCGCGAAGGCGCGATAGGCGCGGCCGAAGTCCTCGGTCAGCATGCAGATCGCCTGCGCCTGCGCCTCGGCCTCGATCGCGGCGTCGATGCCCATGTCCCACTCCTGGTGAAGCATCGTCTTTGTGATGCCGTTGGCGAACGTGGGGCCGTGCGCCAGCTCGTGCGCCATCGCCTGCGCGTCGCGCAGCAGGTCCTCGGGCGCGCACAGGCGGTTGAAGAAGCCCCAGTGGTGCGCCTCGTCGCCGGGCAGCACGCGGCCGGTGTACAGCAACTCGCTGGCGCGGCCGTGGCCGACGATGCGCGGCAGCAGCGCGCACGCGCCCATGTCGCAGCCGGCCAGGCCGACGCGGTTGAACAGGAACGCCGTCTTGCTGCGCGGCGTGCCGTAGCGGATGTCGCTGGCCATCGCGAGGATCGCGCCGGCGCCGGCGCACACGCCGTCGATCGCCGCGACGATGGGCTGCGGGCAGTGGCGCATCGCCTTGACGACGTCGCCGGTCATGCGCGTGAACATCAGCAGCTCGGGCGCCGGCAGGCCGATCAGCGGGCCGATGATCTCGTGCACGTCGCCGCCGGAGCAGAAGTTGTCGCCGGCGCCGGCGATCACGACGGCGTGCACGTCGCCGGCGTGGCGCAGGCGGCCGAACAGGTCGCGCAGCTCGGCGTAGCTGTCGAAGGTCAGCGGGTTCTTGCGCTCGGGGCGGTTGAGCGTGATCGTGCCGACGCCATCGGCCAGCGCCCAGTGGAAGTGCGCGGCCCGCCAGTCGCCGATCGGGCGGCGGTTGCCGGCGGCGAGCGCCGGGTCGAGGGGTTTGCGTTCAGTCATGGTCATCGTCCTCGTGGTGCAGCCCGAGCCGGACGCGGCCGAGCAGGTCGTGCAACTGGTGCTTCGCGCGCTCGTCGATGCCCGACAGCAGCTCGACGACCCAGGCCTCGTGGACCTGCGCGATCTGCTCGAACGCGCGGCGGCCTTCGTCGGTCAGCGACACGCGCCAGGAGCGGCGGTCGTCGGGGTCGCTGTCGCGGCGCACGTAGCCTTCCTTGGCCAGCTCGTCGGTCAGGCCGGTGATGTTGCCGCCGGTGACCATCAGGTAACGCGACAGCGCGTTCATGCGCAGGCCGTCCGGGTGGCGGTACAGCTGCGCGAGGTAGTCGAATCGCGCCAGCGTGATGCCGAAGCGCGCGCGCAGCCGCTGGCGGATCTCGCGTTCGATGTCGGTGCTGCACGCGAGCAGGCGCAGCCACAACCGCAGCGCGAGGTGGTCGTCGTGCGCCGCGCGCGCCTCGGCGCCGATGCGGTCGTCGGCCAGGCGCAGTGCCGAGCTCGCCCGGCGCGTCACGCCGGCTCCCTGAGTGCCGGCGCCGCGGCCTGTGCCTTCTCGCGTGCGAACAGCGACTCCATCTGCCCCTTGCCCGAGAGGTACTGCTTGGGCCAGGCGACGCCGGTCCAGCCGATCTTGGCCGCCTCGGCGAGGGTCCATGCCGGGTTGGCCAGGTGCGGGCGCGCGACGGCGCACAGGTCGGCGCGGCCGGCGGCGACGATGCTGTTGACGTGGTCGGCCTCGCTGATCGCGCCGACCGCGATCGTCGCGATGCCTGCCTCGTTGCGGATGCGGTCGGCGAACGGCGTCTGGTACATGCGGCCGTACACCGGCTTCTGCTTCGCGCTGACCTGTCCGCTCGAGCAGTCGATCATGTCTGCGCCGGCGGCCTTGAACGCCTTCGCGATCTCGACCGCGTCGTCGGGCGTGATGCCGCCCGGCACCCAGTCGTGTGCCGAGATGCGCACCGAGATCGGCAGGTGCCGAGGCCACGCGGCGCGGATCGCGCCGAACACCTCCAGCGGATAGCGCAGCCGGTTCTCGAGCGAGCCGCCGTACTCGTCGTCGCGACGGTTGGTCAGCGGCGAGATGAAGCTCGACAGCAGGTAGCCGTGCGCGCAGTGCAGTTCCAGCCAGTCGGCGCCGGCCTCCGCAGCGCCTTCGGCGGCACGCACGAACTCGGCCGTCACGCGGACCATGTCGGCGCGCGTCATGCCGCGGCTGATGCGGCTGACACCCTCCAGATACTGCTGCGGCGACGCCGAGACGACCTCCCAGTGACCGTCGTCCAGCGGGTGATCGGCGCCGGCGCCGTCCCAGGGTGCGTGGGTCGATCCCTTCGCGCCGCTGTGGCCGATCTGGATGCCGAACTTCGCGTCGCTGTGCGTGTGGATGAAGTCGGCGATGCGCTTCCACGCCCGCACCTGCGCGGCGGTGTACAAGCCCGGGCAGCCGGGCGTGATGCGGCCCTCGGGGCTGACGCAGGTCATCTCGGCGAACACCAGGCCGGCGCCGCCGAGCGCGCGCGCGCCGAGATGCACCAGGTGGAACTCGCCGGGCACGCCGTCGACGGCCGAGTACTGCGCCATCGGGCTGACGACGACGCGGTTCTTCAGCGTCACGCCGCGCACCGTGAACGGGGTGAACATCGGCGGCGGCGGCCGCACGCCGGCGGGCACGTCGAGCCCGGCGCCGCGTGCGAACCAGCGCTCGAAACCCTCGAGCCAGCCCCCGTCGCGCAGGCGCAGGTTCTCGTGGCTGATGCGCTGGCTGCGCGTGAGCATCGAGTACATGAACTGCTCGGGCGGCAGCGTGTCGGCGTAGCGGCGGCCGACCACCTCGAACCACTCCATCGCGTTCCACGCCGCGTTCTGCAGCCGCAGCACGTCGACTTCGCGCAGCGCCTGGTAGCGCTCGAGCACCTCGGGAATGCGCGCCGCGTCGTGGCCGGCGGCGTCGAACTGGCGCGTCAGCTCGATCGCGTCCTCGATCGCGAGCTTGGTGCCCGAGCCGATCGCGAAGTGCGCCGTGTGCACCGCGTCGCCCATCAGCACCACCGGCTGGCGTCCGTTGTGATGCCACCAGGTGTCGCACTTGACGCGCTGGAAGTTGAGCCACGCGCTGCCGCGCAGGTGGCGTGCGTTGCTCATCAGCTTTTCGCCGCGCAGGTTGGCGGCGAAGAGCTGCTCGCAGAAGGCGATCGACTGCTGCGGGTCGGCCTGGTCGAGTCCGTGGGCCTGCCAGACGTGCTCGGGGCACTCGACGATGAAGGTGCTGGTGGTCTCGTCGAACTTGTAGATGTGCGCCTGGAACCAGCCATGCTCGGTCTTCTCGAACAGGAACGTGAAGGCGTCGTACAGGCGGTTCGTGCCGAGCCAGATGTAGCGGTTGGGCCGCGTGACGATGTCGGGCCTGAAGACTTCGGCGTACCGGGCGCGGATCTTCGAGTTGATGCCGTCGCTGGCGACGATCAGGTCGGCGTCGGGGAAGTCGGCGTCGGCGTCGACCTCGGTCTCGAAGCGCAGCTCGACGCCGAGCGCCTCGCAGCGCGC
Organism: Azohydromonas sp.; assembly: GCF_035325925.1. Taxonomy (NCBI): domain Bacteria; kingdom Pseudomonadati; phylum Pseudomonadota; class Betaproteobacteria; order Burkholderiales; family Sphaerotilaceae; genus Azohydromonas; species Azohydromonas sp. The sequence goes on from NZ_DAOKZA010000031.1 coordinate 27,445, forward strand.
CTGCAGGATGTTGAGCAGCTTCTTGCGCCCGATGCCGACGAAGCCGTGCCCGCCCGAGCGGATCACGCGGCCCTTGAAGTGCAGCTCGATGTCGTCCCAGTGGTTGAATGCCTGCTGGATCTCGCGCGCCGTCTCCGGGTCCCACTGGCGCATGTTGTCCATCGTCGCGTCGGAGAACACGACGCCCCAGCCGAAGGTGTCGTAGGGCCGGTTGCGCTCGACCACGACGATGTCGTGCCCCGGGTGGCGGCGCTTCATCAGCAGCCCGAAGTACAGGCCGGCGGGGCCGCCGCCGATGCAGACGATCTTCATGCTGGTCTCCCGCGGCGGTTGCGTGACGCCCGATGAATTACTTTAGTTGTCAATAGTTTAGCAGATGGATTAATTTCGGCAAGCCGGTTCCGGAAGGAGCGCGGATGACCCCTCGCCCGGCGAACGGGGCAGGCGACGGCGCCCTGAATCCATGCGTCGAGTTCCATGCGTCGAGCCGTGCGGACTGCGGATCGGCGCGCAGGGGTGGCGCGATCCCGCGTGCCTGACCCGGTGCACGGCACGCGGCACGGGCCAGCGGGTCGCGCGGCCTGCGCGCCATATGCGGCGCGAGTCGATGCAGGCCGCCCGGATCGCCGCAGGGTGGCGCAGGCGCCTGCGGCCGCGCGCCCCTTTCGCCGTCGCCGTTCCACGCCAGCGGCACGGGCGAGGATGGCACCGGACGCGGCGTACCGTCGGCCCGAGACTCAGGGCCCGGCGCCGCCCGCTGGCGTCGAACGTGTCCGCCGCGACGTCACATGCCGTTCGGCGTCAGCAGCCGCATCGCCTGCTGCTCCTGGCGCTCGGCGATCTGCAGCATCTTCATCTGCTGCTCGAACTGGCGCGCCGCGGTGATCATCGCGACCATCGTCTCGACCGCGCCGACGTTGCTGCCCTCGAGCGCGCCGGGCTGCAGCCGCGCGTCGGCGTCGGCGGCGAGGTCGCCGTCGGCGGCGCGGAACAACCCGTCGGTGCCGCGCTGCAGCGCAGCGTCGGGCGTGACCAGCTTGAGGCGGCCGACGACGACGCTGGTGCCGTCGTCGCGGCTGGCGCTGACGGTGCCGTCGGGGGCGATCGACGGCCGCGTGCCCGGCGGCACCGTGATCGGCCCGCCGTCGCCCATCACCGTCAGCCCGTGGCCGGTGACCAGGTTGCCTTCGGCGTCGAGGTCCAGCGCGCCGGCGCGGGTGTAGGCCTCGGTGCCGTCGATCGCCTGCACCGCGAGCCAGGACTGGCCCTTCATCGCGACGTCGAGCGCCCGGCCGGTGGGCTGCACCGTGCCGGCCTCGGGGTTGTATCCCACCGTCGACTCGAGCGCGTAGACGCGCGTCGACGCGCCGTCGCCGCGCACCGGCACGGCACGGAACGCCGCCAGCTCGGCGCGGAACCCGTTCGTCGACACGTTGGCCAGGTTGTGCGCGAGCACCTCCTGGCGCTGCATCGTCGCCTTCGCGCCGGACATCGCGAGGTAGATCATGCGGTCCATCGCTGCTCCTTCGGCGATGCGGTTGACGGACGAGGCCGACGAACGACGGGGCCGGACGGTCCGGCGCGACGCCGACCCCTGCCCGCCGTCCGATGCAGCCTCAACGCAGGTTGACCAGCGTCTGCATCGCCTGGTCGACGGTCTTGATGGTCTGCGCGTTGGCCTGGTACATGCGCTGCGCGGTGATCATCTTCACCAGCTCGGCGGTCAGGTCGACGTTGCTTTCCTCGAGCGCGCCGGCCTGCAGCACGCCCATGTTGCCCTCGCCGGGCACGCCCACGATCGGGTCGCCCGACGCGAAGGTGCGCGCCCACACGCCGCCGCCCTGCGGCTGCAGGCCCTGCGGGTTGCGGAACGTGGCCAGCTCGATCTGCCCGGCCGGCTGGCTCTGGCCATTGCTGTAGCGCGCCATCACGATGCCGTTGGGCTCGATCGTGATGCCGGCCAGCTGGCCCGCAGCGTAGCCGTTCTGCGTCATGTCGGTCACGCCGAACGGCGCACCGAACTGCGTCGTGCCGTCCAGGTCGAGTTCGACGGTCATCGGCACCGTCAGCGCCCCGGCGCTGTTGGTGGTGGCACCGATGTTCAGCATCGGCGGGGCGGGGTTGACCGTCACCGTGCCGCCGGTGCTGTCGAACGCCAGCGTGGCCACCGGCGCCGGCGGGTCGCCACCCAGAGGCTGCCCGTTGGCGGTCGCGAACACGTTCCAGGTGTCGTTGCCCGACTTCTGGAAGTAGTAGGTCAGCGCGACGTCCTGCCCCTTGGCGTCGTACACGGTCATCGACGTCGCGTTGTTGTAGGTCGTCGGGTCGGCGAAGTCGATCGCCGGTGCGGTGGCGACCGGGCCGGCGCGGGAGTCGAGGTTCATCTCGACCGCGATGCGGCTGGTCACCTGCGGGTCGATGCCGGCGGTGGGCAGCTTCAGCGCCATCGCCTGGCCGGGCTGGATCACGCCGGCACCGTCGGCCGGGTAGCCCATCAGCCGCAGCCCCTGGTTGTTGACGATGAAGCCGTCGCGGTCGACCTTGAACTGGCCGTTGCGGCTGTACATCACCGGGTTGACGCCGTCGGTGACCTGGAAGAAGCCGCCGCCGTTGATCGCCAGGTCCATCGCGTTCTCGGTGACGCTGATGTTGCCCTGCGTGAACTGCTGCGCCACCGCGACCAAGTTGGTGCCGATGCCGATCGCATTCGCACCGGCGCCGTTGAGCGCCGCGGCGTACATGTCGGAGAACTCGGCACGCGCCGCCTTGGCGCCGAAGGTGTTCGCGTTGGCGATGTTGTTGCCGATGATCTCGAGGTTCTTGCTCGTCGCGTTCAGGCCCGACAGGCCCTGCTGGAATGCCATGGAACGTCCTTTCGGGGAAGGTCACGGGTCAGTTGAACGCCTTGATCTCGGCGTACGGCATGCTGCCGGCGTGGCGCAGCTCGAGCAGCAGCTCGTCGCCGGTGCTCACCGCGTCGACGCGGTCGCGCATCAGCGGCGTCGAGGCCACCGCCGTCGTGCCGCTGCGGGCCACGACGCGGAAGCGCTCGCCCAGCGTCGCGTCGACGCCGTCGGCGGGCAGCCACTCGAAACCGTGGCGCCCGGCGCCCATCGCGCCGAGCTCGATCGTGTCGACGACGACGCCGGCGCGGCTGAGCACCTCGACCTGCACCCGGTCGGCCGACGACGCCAGCTCGAAGCCGCCCTGCGGCAGGCCCTCGTCGTTGGCCGACAGCCAGTTGCCTTCGACGACCACGTCGCGTCCGACCAGCGTCGCGCCCTGCAGCGCCTGCATCTGCGCGAAGCGCCCGCCCAGCGCCTCGATGCTGCCGTTGAGCCGCTCGATGCCCGAGACGGTCTGGATCTGCGCCATCTGGCTCGTGACCTGCGCGTTGTCGAGCGGGTTCAGCGGGTCCTGGTTCTTCATCTGCGCGACCAGCAGCTTGAGGAACCGGTCCTGCGCGTCGACGTCGCCGCGCGCCTTCGCGGCGGTCTGCGTCGCGGTGCCGTTGCCCGACAGGGCGTCGACGGTGCTCATCTCACTGGCCCATCTGCAGCGTGCGCGTGAGCAGCTGCTTGGTGGTGTTCATCACCTCGACGTTGTTCTGGTACGAACGCGACGCCGAGATCATGTTGACCATCTCCTCGACCGCGTTGACGTTGCTGTAGGTCACGTAGCCGTCGGCGTCGGCGCCGGGGTGCTTCGGGTCGTGCACGCGGCGGCCGGGGGTGGCGTCCTCGCGCACGGTGCTCACGCGCACGCCGGCGTTGCCGGTCTCGCCGAAGAAGTGCGTCGCGAACGTGACCTGCCGCGCCTTGTAGGCCTGCCCGTCGGGCCCGGCCACCGTGTCGGCGTTGGCGAGGTTCGACGCGACGACGTTCAGGCGCTGGCTTTGCGCGCTGACCGCGCTGCCGGCGACGTGGAAGATGTTCATCAGGCTCATGTGGGCTCCTGTTCGGCGGCGGCGGTGCGGCGGCGCGCGGTCACTGGCTCTGGCCCTTGATCGCGTCGAGCATCGTGCGCACGCTGCCGTTGATGAAGCGCAGCGTGGCCTCGTACTTCACCGCGTTGTCGGCGAACGAGGCGCGCTCGCGGTCCATGTCGACGGTGTTGCCGTCGAGGCTGGTCTGGCTCGGCGCGGCCCAGCGCAGGTGCCGCCCGGCGGCCGGCGCGGCGGTGGCGACCAGGTGGGTGGCGGCGGTGCGCTGCAGCGTCGCCGGGGCCGCGCCACCGGCGGCGGTGGCGTCGCGCAGCGCCTGCGCGAAGTCCATCTCGCGCGCCTGGTAGCCCGGGGTGTCGGCATTGGCGATGTTGCTGGCGATCAGGCGCTGGCGCTCGGCGCGCAGCAGCAGCGCCTGCGACTGGAAATCGAGCACCTGGCTGAAACGCGGGATCATCGTCGGACGGCTCGCGCCGGGGAGGTGGAAGCTGCGGGCCATTCTCGGCAGCGGCCCTGCGGCCATCGCCCCGATAAACGCGGCTGCGACGGCGCAATTCGGCGCGCTGCGCGGCGAATCGCGCCCTACATTGGCCGGCGTGGAACTCCGTGCCCGCCTCGCACCGACCGTGCCGCTGCGCCGCGCCCGCCTGGCGGCGCTGGCGCTGGCGTGGCCGCTGCTGGCGGCGGGCGATCCGTCGCCGATCGACGACGCGGTGCTCGACGCGGTGCGTGCGCGCGCCGCCGAAGCCGCGCGTGCGCTGCCGGCGCTGCCCCCGGACGCACGGGTGCAGGTCCAGGTGGGGCGCCTCGACCCGCGGCTGCGGCTGGCGCCTTGCCAGCGCATCGACACCCGGATGCCGGCGCCCACCGGCGGGGCGATGCGCGGCGCGCTGCGCCGCGTCGACGGCCCCAAACGCTGGCAGGTGCACCCGCCCCTGACCGGGCAGGTGCTGGCCCCCGGCTGGGGCGCCGCCGCCGACCTGCCGGCCGGCACGCCGCTCGGCCCCGAGCACCTGCGACGCGGCGAGGTCGACCTGGCCGACGGTGGGCTCGGCGCCGACGACCCCAGCGCCTTCGGCCGCCGGCTGGCGCGCCCGCTGGCCGCCGGTGCCCCGCTTCGCGCCACCGACCTGCGCGCGCGCCAGTGGTTCGCCCCCGGCGACGTCGTGCAACTGGTTGCCGTCGGCCGCGGCTACCGCGTCAGCGGCCAGGGCCAGGCGATGGCCGCCGGCATCGAGGGCCGCCGCGTGCGCGTGCGCACCGACGGCGGCCGCATCGTCACCGGCGTGCCGGTGGCGCCGGCTCGGGTCGAGGTGGCGCTTTGACCGCGACGCTGGCCCGCGGCGGGGCCCCGCGAACGCGGGAGGGCGGCAAAATGGTCGTCGATCGGCCTCAAGTCGGCGCCGCGCACACCGATAGTGCGGACATGTCGAACAGGTCGCGTCGCTGCGACTGCTGGAGTTCACGATGAAGATCGGCCCGCTCGAGCCCAAGGTTCCCGTCGCCCCTGCCGGCAGCGACCGCGCCGCCGCGGCCCCGGCCCAGGCGCATCCGGCCACCGCCGCGCACGAGCCGAGCGCGCAGGTCGCGCTGTCGCCGGCGGCGTCGTCGCTGCTGGTGCACGACGGCAACGCCGAGTTCGACGCCGAGAAGGTGCAGCGCATCGCGCAGGCGATCCGCGACGGCCGTTACGAGGTCAACGCCGAAGCCATCGCCGACAAGCTGATCGCCAACGCGCGCGAGTTGCTCGACCGCTCGTCGCACTGAGCGCCCGCGCGGCGGCGCCCCGCCGCGTTCGTCCCACTTGCCCGCGGCCGCTGCCGCCACCGCCGTCCATGCCGCCGACCGTCGCGCCGACCGCCCCGCCTTCCCCCGCCGCCGATCCCGCCCTGGAGGCGGCGCTCGCGCGCGTCGAGCAGCACCTGGCGCGGCTCGGCGAGGCGCTGCGCGAACGCCACGGCGACGACATCGAGCGCCACTCCGGCGAACTGCACCGCGCGCTCGCGGCCGCGGTGCAGCTGTTCGCGCAGGCCGCGCGCCGCGGCGGCGTGCCCGCCGAGCTGCGCCAGCGGCTGGCGCACACCAGCGGCCAGGTCGCCGCGCAGCGCGAGTCGCTGGCGCGCGCCACCGCCGCGCTCGACCGCGCGATCGACGTGCTGATGCCCGCCGCCGCGCACGGGCTCTACGCCGCCGCCGGCAGCAGCGAGCGCGCCGGGCTCGGCAGCACGCAGGTCTGAACCCCCGGCCACCCCGCATCGCCGAGCGGCACCCTCCCCACGCGGGGAGCCAAGGCGCCGCGGGGGCGCTTCGGGTCATCGCCAGGCGAACTCGGGCTGCTCGAAGTGCGCGACGCGCGTCGCGCGACCCAGCAGCACCACCTCCCTGAACTGGTACAGCATCGCCGCCGTCGGCGCCGCGACCCAGCTGTCGCCCAGCGGCATGCGCAGCACCGGGTGCTCGTGCCCGGGCAGCGCGTCGAGCAGCGGCGCGTCGGCGCGCAGCAGCTCGCGCAGCGCGACGCGGTGCACGCTGTCGACCTCGACGCGGTCGGGCTGCATCGCGCGCGCCGCGCCGGCCCACACCACCACCGGCGTGACGACGAAACCCGAGCGCGTGACGATGTCGTCGAGCCGGCCGAGTACGTCGTGCGGCGACAGCGCCAGCCGCAGTTCCTCGGCCAGCTCGCGCAGCGCGGCCTGCTCGGCGGTCTCGCCGGGGTCGAGCCGCCCGCCCGGCAGCGCCCACTGGCCGGCGTGGCGGCGCAGTTGCAGGCCGCGTCGGGTCAGCAGCAGCGCCGCGTCGCGGCTCCAGCCGTCGCGCAGCGGCAGCCCGGGCAGGCCGGCGCCTGGGCCTTCGTCGGTGATCGCCAGCGCGACGGCGGCGCCGTGGCGACCGTCGTCGAGCGGCAGGGCCCGGCGCTCGAACGCCGCCAGCCGCGCACGCACGCGCTCGCGCAGCCGCGCGTCACGGCGCATGCGGACCGGTGTTCACGCGTTCTCGCGCTCGACGTCGGCGGTGAAGCTGTCCGCCGACACCGGCTCGGCGACCCAGTTCGGGTAGGTCGCGACGATGTCGGCGGCGATGCGCTCCAGCGGCATGTCGTCGAAGCTGCCGCGCTGGTGCACGTACTCCATGTGGCGCTGGCCGGCGCGGTCGTAGGGGTGGTAGATCGAGTCGCTGACGCCGTCGAACTCGAGCGGCAGCAAGCCGAAGCGCTCGCACAACCCGAGGTTGAACGCCGGCGTCGCCTTGCGCCACGCGCCGTCGAGCCACAGCTCGGTGTAGCCGTGCCAGATGTACAGGTCGGTGCCGAGCAGGCGGCGCAGCCGTTCGGTGCTGAGGTGGTTGCGCACGTCGGCATAACCCAGCCGCGCCGCAATGCCCACCGCGCGCGCCGCCGCGGCCAGCAGTGCGGCCTTCGGCACGCACCAGCCGTAGCCGCGCGCGAGCACGCCGCTGGCGCGCATGCCGTCGGCCGACAGGTCGATGCGGTACGGGTCGTAGCGGAAGCCGTCGCGCACCGCCAGGTACAACGCGACCGCGCGCTCGCGGTCGTCGTCGCCCACCGCGTGGCGGCGTGCGAAGTCGACGACGTCGGGGTGGTCGCTGTCGATCAGCGGCGTCGGGGCGAGCGTGGCGGCGGTCGGTTCCATGCGCGCAAGCTTAACCGGCGCCGCGGCCGGCGCGGCTGCGCCGGATCAGAACTTGAAGGCCAGCCGCAACCCGCCCCAGTGGCGGCCGTCGACGGTGATCGGCGCCGCGGCCTCCTTCATGACCACGAAGTTGCCCCCGCCCATGTCGCGGCGGTAGGTCTGCAACAGGAACGGGCGCTGGTTGCGCGCGCTGGCCAGCCCGGTGCGGTCGTTGAAGATGCGCCGCCCGCGGCTGTTCGCGGCGTTCCACAGCGTGTCGCCGGCGCGCTGCGGCTGGTTGTACTTCTGGTTGTGGCAGGGGATGTAGCCGTTGCGGTCGACGGCGATGCCGAACACCACCTTGTCGGACAGGCGCAGCAGCTTCTCCTGCACCTGCGGGAACAGCCGCTCGGCGAGGGCGACGAAGCGCGTCATGTGCTGCTGCGGGTCCGTGCCGGGGATCGGCACGTAGGTCTCGTCGAACAGCCCGGGCACGCCGATGGCGCCGCTGCGCAGCGCGTCGTCGAGCAGCTGCGAGATCTGCGCCGCGGCCTGCTGCGCGGCACGGATGTACGGCGTGTCCTCGGTCTCGACGCCGGCGTGGGCGACCATCTCGATCAGCGACTCGCTGACCTTGAGGAACGACTCGCTGCGCCCGAGCGCGCTGTCCAGCGCCTGCGCGCTGCGCCGCATGTCGGCCTCGATCTCGCCCATGCTGCGGTTGACCTCGGCGGTGACCTCGCGGCTGCGCCGCGCCGCGTCGGCGATGCGCGCGACGCCGTCGTCGACCTGCGCCAGCGCGCGGTGCACCGCGCCGACGTCCTTCCCGCCCGCTCCTTCGGCACGCGACTGGATCTCGCGCGCCAGCGCGGCGATGCGCCCGTCGAGCCGGCCGACGGTGTCCATGATGTGCTTCGACGACTGCTCGACCTTGGCCGCCAGGTCCTTCACCGCGTCGGCGACGACGCCGAAGCCGCGGCCGGCCTCGCCGGCGCGTTTGGCCTCGACGCTGGCGTTGAACGCCACCAGCCGCGTCTGCAACGCGATCTGCGTGATCTCGCCGGCGGCGCCCGAGACTTCGCGCAGCGTGTCGACGATGCCGCCGACCTCGCCGCCGACGGCCTGCACCGCGTCGCGCGCGGCGGCCACCGCGGCCACGCCCTGCTCGGTGTGCGCGCCGATCGCCTGCTGCACCTGCGCCACCTCGTCGAGCCGGCGCGCCAGCACCTGCGCCGACTGCGCCAGCCGCGTCGACACCTTCTGCGTGTCGTCGATGACGCCGCGCACCTCGGCGGCCTCGCGCCCGAGGTGCGCCGTCTCGCTGGCCAGGCGGCGCACCAGCGCCTCGGCGTCGACGCCGGGTGGCGCGGGGTCGGGTTCGCTCGCCGGGATCGCGGCGGCTGCGGCGCCGCGGCGGAACAGGGTCAGCATCTCGGTCTCCTCGGGGTTCGGGTCACCAGTCGCGCAGCTTCGCGCGCAGCCGCGCGATGCTCTGGCTGTGCAGCTGGCACACGCGGCTCTCGGTCACGCCGAGCACCGCGGCGATCTCCTTGAGGTTCATGTCCTGCTCGTAGTACATGCTCATCACGAACTGCTCGCGCTCGGGCAGGTTCTTGATCGCCGCGACCAGCGCCTCGCGCATGCGCCGGTCCTGCAGCAGTCCCATCGGGTTGGCGTCCTCGTCGGCGACATGGCGGTCGAGGTAGCTGTCGTCGCCGTCGTCGCCGCTCATGTCCTCGAGGTAGACGAGCTGCGTGCCGCGCACCTTGCCCAGCAGTTCCTGGTACTCGCCCAGGCTCAGCCCCATCTCGGCGGCGATCTCGCTCTCGTTGGGCGCGCGGCCGAGCTTCTGCTCGAGCTTGTGCACCGCGGTCTCGATGCTGCGCTGCTGGCGGCGGTTGCCGCGGCTCATCCAGTCGCTGCCGCGCAGCTCGTCGAGCATCGCGCCGCGGATGCGCTGCGTCGCGAAGGTCTCGAACTGCACGCCCTGCGCGGCGTCGAAGCGGCCGAGCGCGTCGTTCAGCCCGATCATGCCGACCTGGATCAGGTCGTCGATCTCGACGTTGGCCGGCAGCTTGGCGATCATCTGGTGCGCCAGGCGGCGCACCAGCGGGCTGTACTGCTTGAGCAGGTGGCTGTGGTCGAGTCGGCCTTTGGCGGTGTACATCGGTCGGGCTCCGGGGATCGTCAGTTCCAGGCCGGCGCGTGCGCCGGCGTCGGGGTCGCGAGGGTGGCGTGCACGGGCACCGGCGCGTGCGGGCGGTCGTCGACCGGCTCCAGCAGAGCGCGTGCCACCCGCAGCAGCGCCGCGTCGGGTGCCTCGGCGGGGTCGCCGGCCGGGTCGACCGCGGCCCAGTCGTGCAGCGCGGCGCCGAGGAAGCGGTCGGCACAGCCGGCGAGCTGGGGCGCGATGCGCTCGCGCCGCGGCGAACTCGCCGACACCGCGAGCAACAGGTCGAAGCTCATCAGCCCGTGGCGCAGCGCCAGCCGCTTCAGGCTGGCGTAGGCGTCGGTGACGCTGGCCGGGTGGTCGGCGGCCATCAGCACCGGGCGCACCGGGCGGCGCATGAACAGCCGCGCCAGGTCGCCCGCGCCGGCGTGCACGACGATCACGTCGGCGCGCGGCGCGGCGTGGGCCAGCGCGTCGAGCAGCCGCGCGGCGCTGCCGCGCGTGTCGACGTGGCGCAACGGCAGCCCGCGGGCGGCCAGGTACGAGACCTCGGGCGACAGCGCCTCCACGCACGCGCCCAGGTCGAGCCGGCTGAGCTCGTGCGGCGCCGGCGAGGTGTCGGCGGCGTCGACGACCAGCGTGCGGCGACCCAGCGCCGTGAAGGCCGCGGTCAGCCGCTCGAGCAGCACGCCGGCGAACGGCACACGCGCGTTGGCCACCAGCGCGACGTGGCCGATGCGCGGCCCGGCGAACAGTCGCCGCAGGCCGTCGGCCTGGTCCAGCGGCGCGGGGCGCGAGGCGTAGAAGTCGAGCATCACGACCCGGCGCTCAGGCGTGCAGCGCGGCCGGTGCGGCGGCCGCGGGCAGTGCGGCGAACACCAGGCTGACGTCGTCGCGGTCCATCTGCCAGGCACCGGGCGGCTGTGCGCGCAGCGCGCGCTGCACCAGCGCCTGCGACGACAGGCGGTGCCAGTCCTCGGGCACGCGCTGGCCGTTGGCCACGCCGAGCAGGTGCAGCTTGTGGCGGATCAGCGCGTCGAGCGCCGGCCCGAGCTTGACCGCCTCGTCGATCTTGCTGAGCACCGCGCCGCGGCAGGCGCTGGCGCGCCACGACAGCATCACGTCGTCGATCGTCTCGCCCTGCGCGGCGGCGTTGACCACCAGCAGCTTCTGCACGCTGCGGTGCTGCAGCATGTCGAGCAGCTCGCGCGTGCGGCTGTCGCGCTGCGCCATGCCGGCGGTGTCGATCAGCACCATCTTCTTCGCGCTCAGCAGGTCGAGCAGGTCCTCGAGCGACGCGCGGTCGTGCGCCGTGTGCACCGGCACGCCGAGGATGCGCCCGTAGGTGCGCAGTTGCTCGTGCGCGGCGACGCGGTAGGCGTCGAGCGTGATCAGCCCCAGGTGCGCGGCGCCGTGGCGCGTGGCGAAGGCGGCCGCGATCTTCGCGGTGGTCGTGGTCTTGCCGACGCCGGTCGAGCCGATCAGCGCGAACACGCCGCCGAGGTCCTCGACCGGCGGTTCCTGCTCGGCGGCGGCGAGGTTGCGCTCCAGCACGCCGGCGGCCCAGGCCACCGGGTCGGCGATGTCGGCGGGCAGCGCCTCGCCGAGCTTGCGGATCAGCGCCGGCGAGAAACCGGCGTCGAGCAGGCGCTGGCTGAGCGTGGCCTGCGCCGGGCTGCGCTGCAGCTTCTCCATGAATGCCAGCGCGCCGAAGCGCTGCTCGATCAGCCCCTTCATCGCGCGCAGCTCGTTCATCATCTCGGCCTGGTCGCGCCGCGACGCGCCGGTGTCGACGCCGAAGCCGGGATCGACGCGGATCTCCTCGTGCAGCACCGGCGCGCGCTGCGCCTGGCGCGGCGACGCGGCGTCGGTGGCACGCACCTCGGTGGCCGGCATCGGCGCGACGACCGGGGCGACGGTCGCCTGCGGCGCGGTCGGTGGCACGGCGGCCGCGGGCACCGGATCGGCCGCGGCGGCGGCGCGCGGCTTCGGCGCCAGCGCCGCCTGGCGGCGCTTGAGCATGCGCTCGCGCACGTAGTCCTGGAACGACAGCGTGCTCATCGACAGGCGTTCGACGTCGCGGCCGACGTCGGTGTCGAGCTCGGCATCGGGCTCGGGGCTTTGCGTCGGCGCGAAGTCGCGCTCGAGGTCGAGCCTCGGTTCGACGCGCTCGCCGCGGTGCAGGGCCGCGGCGGCGCGCGCCTCGAGCCGCTCGGGCGTCGGCGCCGGCTGCGCCTTCGGGGCGGTCTGCGCGACGCGTTCGATGTGCTGCAACCCGTCGCTGGGCATCGCCAGCACCTCGACGCCGTCGGCGCAGGGCCGGGTCGACAGCACCACGGCGTGTTCGCCGAAGGCCTGCCGCACCGCGTGCAGGGCCTCGCGCGAGGTGCGGGCGGTGAAGCGCTTGACGTTCATGCGGTGCCTCCGATGATCGAGCCGATACGGATCGTGTGGGTGTCAGGGATCTCGCTGTGGCCGAGCACCTTCAGCCGCGGCGCGGCGCGGCGCAGCAGCTGTGCCATCGGTGCGCGGATCGCGTCGGGCACCAGCAGGCAGGCGGGCACGCCCAGGTCCTCCTGCTGGCGCGAGGTGTCGGCGGCGCTGCGCGCCAGCGTGTCGGCGATGCCGGGGTCGAGCGCGGCGCCGTGCGGCGAGTTCAGCGCCTGCGTCACCAGGCGCTCGAGTTCGGGGTCGAGCGCGATCACGTCGAGCTCCTTCACCGGGCCGTAGATCTGCTGCACGATCGCCGGCGACAGGTGGATGCGCACGCGCCGCGCCAGCTCGTGCGCGTCGGTCACCGTCGGCGCGTGTTCGGCCAGGCACTCGACGATCGAGCGCAGGTCGCGGATGTGCACCCCTTCCTCGAGCAGCAGTTGCAGCACCTTCTGCAGCGTGGCGATTCCGACCATCTTGGGGATCACGTCTTCGATCAGCTTGGGCGCCAGCTTCGTCACGTGGTCGACCAGCGCCTGCGTCTCCACGCGCCCGAGCAGCCGGGCGGCGTGGACCTGCATCAAGTGTGAGAGGTGGGTCGCGATGACGGTCGAGCAATCAACGACGGTGAACCCGGCCATTTGGGCCTGCTCGCGGTGGCGCTCCTCGATCCACACCGCGGGCAGCCCGAACGCCGGGTCGGTGGTCGCGGTGCCGGGCAGTTTCTGCGTCGCCCCGCCAGGGTTGATCGCCAGCAGCATGCCGGGGTAGGCCTCGCCCTCGCCGACCACCGCACCACGCAGCGTCACGCGGTACACGCTGGGCTTGAGGTCGAGGTTGTCGCGGATGTGCACCGGCGGCGGCAGGAAGCCGACGTCCTGCGCGAACTTCTTGCGCACGCCCTTGATGCGCGCGAGCAGGTCGCCGGCGCGTGTCTTGTCGACCAGCGCGATGAGCCGGTAGCCGACCTCCAGGCCGAGCGTGTCCACCGGCACCAGGTCGTCCCAGCTGGCCTCTGCGTTCGCCGGCGCGACCTCGGTGACGGCCGGCGCGGGCTGCAGCCGCGCCTGCTGCGCGCGCCGGTGCAATGCCCACGCCGCCGCGCCCAGCGCACCGCCGAGCAGCAGGAACACCAGGTTGGGCATGCCCGGGATCAGCCCCAGTGCACCGACGATGCCGGCCGACAGCGCCAGTGCCTTCGGCGAGTCGAACACCTGCGCGCGGATCTGCGTGCCCAGGTCCTGCCCCTTGCCGACGCGCGTGACGACCATCGCCGCGGCCACCGAGATCAGCAGCGCCGGCACCTGCGCGACCAGCGCGTCGCCGACCGCCAGCAGCACGTAGTTGTTCGCCGCGTCGCCGGCCGACAGGCCGTGCTGCGCGATGCCGATGATCAGCCCGCCGACGACGTTGATGACCAGGATCAGCAGCCCGGCGATCGCGTCGCCGCGCACGAACTTGCTCGCGCCGTCCATCGAGCCGAAGAACTCGGCCTCCTCGCCGACCTCGGCGCGGCGGCGCTTGGCCTCCTTCTCGTCGATCAGCCCGGCGTTGAGGTCGGCGTCGATGGCCATCTGCTTGCCGGGCATCGCGTCGAGCGTGAAGCGCGCGCCGACCTCGGCGATGCGCTCGGCACCCTTGGTGACGACGATGAAGTTGATGACCACCAGGATCGCGAACACGATCAGGCCGACCGCGAAGTTGCCGCCGATCAGGAAGTGGCCGAAGCTCTCGATGACCTTGCCGGCGGCGCCGGTGCCGGTGTGGCCTTCCATCAACACGACGCGCGTCGAGGCGACGTTCAGGCTCAGCCGCAGCAGCGTGGTCAGCAGCAGCACCGCCGGGAACGCGGCGAAGTCCAGCGGCCGGACCATGTGCGCCGCGACCAGCATCACCACCAGCGCCAGCGCGATGTTGAACGTGAACAGCAGGTCGAGCAGGAACGGCGGCAGCGGCAGCACCATCATCGCCAGCACGAGCACGATGAACAGCGGCGCCAGCAGCGTCTTCACCGCCGTCGCGGTGGCCTCGCGCGCGCCGAGCAGCCCCTGCACCTGCTGCACCAGCGCGTTCACGCCTCACCCCCCGCCGCCGCGCGGCCATGCTGCGGGTCGAGTTCGGGCGGCACCGGCAGCGGCGGCAGCGCCGACGCGTCGATGTCGCCGACGCCGCCGCGGCCGACCCGCGCGCGCAGCCGGTACACGTGCGCCAGCACCTGCGCAACCGCGGCGAACAGCGCCGCCGGAATCTCGCGGTCGACCTCGGTGTGCGCGTACAGCGCACGCGCCAGCGGCGGCGCCTGAAGCACCGGCACGCGCGACTCGCGCGCGAGGTCGCGGATCTTCAGCGCCATCAAGTCGGTGCCCTTGGCGACGACACGCGGCGCGCCCATCGAGCCCTCGTCGTACTTCAGCGCCACCGCGTAGTGCGTCGGGTTCATCACCACCAGGTCGGCGCCGGGCACCGCGGTGAGCATGCGCGTGCGCGACATCTCGCGCATGCGCGCGCGCAGCTTGCCCTTGACCTCGGGGTTGCCCTCGACCTCCTTGAGTTCCTGCCGCAGCTCCTGGTGGCTCATCTTCAGCCGCTCGCGCAGCTGATGGCGCTGCAGCGGCACGTCGACCAGCGCGAACGCGGCCAGTGCCAGCGCCAGCAGCGCGATCCCGCCCTGCACGGTCGCACCCGCCTGCCCGACCGCCGCCGGCAGCGGCAGCGCGAGCACCTGCTGCAGGTCGCCCAGGTGCGCCTGCAGGTACCAGGCGCCGACGCCGCCGAGCACCAGCGCCAGCACGCTGGCCTTCAGGGTCTCGGTCAGCTGGTGCTTCGAGAACACCCGGCCCAGCCCGGCGATCGGGTCGAGCTTGCCGAACTTCGGCGCCAGCGGCTGCAGCGTGAAGTTCCAGCCGCCGGCCAGCGCCGCGGCGGCCGCGGCCAGCGCGATCACCAGGGCGCCCAGCGGCAGCACGACCCAGGCCCAGTGCAGGGTCGCCCGCGCGAGCTGCTCGATCATCTGCGACGGGTCGGCCAGGTGCCTCGGCTCGAGCCGCAAGCCCTCGGCCATCAGCTGGCGCAGCCAGCCGGTGACCAGCGGCGCGGCAGCCACCAGCGCGGCGCCGCCGCCGGCGATCGCCGCGAAGTGCCCGAGGTCCCGCGAACGCGCGACCTGCCCCTGCTCGCGCGCCTTGCGCAGCTTGCGCGGGGTCGCGGGCAGGGTCTTGTTCTGGGAGGACGACTCGTCGGACATGGCGGTTCGGCAGCCATGTTGCCCTCCGGGGGCGCCGACTTGAGCCCGATAAACGCCGCTTTAACGGCCGTGTTCGCGCCCCGCGGCGTCGGCCATACTTGCGCCATGAACGTGCTCGTGCTCAACGGCCCCAACCTGAACCTGCTCGGTACGCGCGAGCCGCAGCTGTACGGCAGCACCACGCTGGCCGACGTCGAGGCGGTGCTCGCCGCCGACGCCGCGGCCGCCGGCGTGTCACTCGAGTGTTTCCAGAGCAACCACGAGGGCGCGCTGATCGACCGCATCCACGCCGCGCGTGGGCATGCCGACTGGATCGTCATCAACCCCGGCGGCCTCACGCACACCAGCGTCGCGCTGCGCGACGCGCTGGCCGGCGTCGCGATCCCGTTCGTCGAGGTGCACGTCAGCAACGTGCACCGGCGCGAGCCGTTCCGGCACCACTCGTACCTCAGCGGCATCGCCGAGGGCGTGATCGCCGGCCTGGGCGTGTTCGGCTACCGCGCCGCGCTGCAGTTCGTCGTCGGGCGCGCGCGCGGCTGAACGCGGGCGCCGCGACGGCTACAGCGCGTCGGCGCCCAGTGCCTCGCGCACCGCCGGCAGCTGGCGGCGCGACACCGCGAGCCACTCGTCGACCGGCGCGACGCGCACGGCCCAGCCCTCGCCGCCTTCGTCGTCACCGCTGGCGCGGCGTTCGAGTGCACGCACCGCCTGGCGCGCGACCAGCGCGTTGCGGTGCACGCGGATGAAACGCCCGGCCAGCCGCGGCTCGAGCTCGGTCAGCGACTCGTCGAGCAGGTGCGTGTGCTCGGCGGTGCGCAGCGTCACGTACTTCAGTTCGGCCTTCAGGTACAGCACCTCGGCCAGCGGCACGCGCAGCACGCGCCCGCGGTCGTTGACGATGACCACGCCGGCGGCGTCGGCGTCGTCCGGCAGGCGCTGCGCGACGCGCCTGAGCGACTGCTGCAGCCGCTCGCCGCGCACCGGCTTGGTCAGGTAGTCGGTGGCCTCGAGCTCGAAGGCCTGCAGCGCGTGTTCGGCGTGCGCGGTGACGAACACGATCGCACCGCCGCGCCCGGCGAAGGCCGGGTCCTCGCGCAGCCGGCGTGCCAGCTGCAGCCCGCTGGCGCCGGGCATCTGCACGTCGAGCAGCACGACGTCGGCCTCGTGCGCGGCCAGCCAGGCCAGCGCGCTGGCCGGGTCGCCGGCCTCACCGGCCACCTGGCAGCGCGGGTCGTCGCACTCGGCCACCAGCGCCGCCAGGCGCATGCGCGCCAGCGGCTCGTCGTCGACGATCAGCACACGCAGCGCACGCATCGGCGATCAGGCACAGCACTCACAGCGGGACGGTGATGCGCACACGATAGCGTGCGCCGTCGCGGCGTGCGTCGAACTGCGCGCCGACGTCGTGCATCAGGCGAAGTCTTTCACGCACATTGGCCAGCGCGATGCCGTGTCCCGGGTTCGGCGCGCCACCGGCGACGGTGTTGTCGATCACGACCTCGGCCTGGCCGCGGCGCGCGCGCGTGGCCACGCGGATCGTGCCGCCGGCCGGCGCGGTCTCGATGCCGTGCCGCACCGCGTTCTCGACCAGCGGCTGCAGCACCAGCGGCGGCATCAGCGCCGCGCCGGCGGCGGCGTCGAGCTGCCACTCGACGCGCAGTCGCTCGCCGAAGCGCAGCTGCTCGATCGCCAGGTAGCGACGCGCGAGCTCGATCTCGTCGGCCAGTCGCATCGCCGCGCGCGGCTCGGCCAGCGCGACGCGGAACAGCTCGGCGAGGTCCTCGAGCACACCCTCGGCGCGCGCCGGCTCGACGCGCACCAGCGCGATCGCGGTGTTCAGCGCGTTGAACAGGAAGTGCGGGCGGATGCGCGACTGCAGCTCGGCCAGCCGCGCCGACGCGTCGGCAGGCTGGCGTGCTTGCGCACGCGCCTCGAGCCAGCCCAGCGCCGGCGCCGCCAGTGCCGCGCCGAGCAGCGGCACCGCCAGCCCACGCGGTGCGCTCCACGCCAGCAGGTCCAGCGCGACCAGCGGCGCGCAGGCCAGCGGCGCGATCGCCGCCGCCAGCAGCAGCCCGAGGCCCAGGCGCGTCGCGCGTGCGACGCGCCGCAGCGGCGCGCGCAGCGCGCACATCGCCACGAGCCACAGCAGCGTGCCCGTCAGGCCGGCGGTCAGCAGCGGTCCGAGCTGCGCCAGCACCAGCGCCCAGGTCGGCGCCTGCAGCGCCGCGCCGAGCATCAGCACCGCCTGCACGCCGACCACCGCGCGCAGCGCCAGCGCCGGGTGGCAGTACTCGGGCTCGGCCGCCGGCGCGCGTGCCGGCCCGGCGACGGGTGCGTCGGAGCGCGTCGCGTCGGCCCACGCCGACGACGCGTCGGGCCAGACCGGCGGCGGCAGCGAGGACGGGGGTGGTGGTGGCGCGGGCATCGGCAAGCCGCGGGGCGCGGTGCCGGCGGCACGGCGCCCGGTCGATAGAATCGCGGCCCCCGTCATTGTCGGCGCTGCGCGAGCGTCGCAGCGGCAGCAACAGACGGCGCCACCGCCCGCAAACCCGGCGATCGCCCCGCCCGCCTTCCCCCACCCGCCATGGCCTCCCACGACCCGCTCGCCCACAAGTCCGAAGCCTGGTCCGCGCTGTTCACCGAGCCGGTCGACGAACTCGTGCAGCGCTACACCGCCAGCGTCGGCTTCGACCGCCGGCTGTGGCGCGCCGACATCGCCGGCAGCCTGGCGCACGCGCGCATGCTGGCCGCGCAGGGCGTCGTCGGCGCGCAGGACCTGGCCGACATCGAGCGCGGCATGGCGCAGATCGCGCAGGAGATCGAGGCCGGCACGTTCGAGTGGAAGCTCGAGCTCGAGGACGTGCACCTGAACATCGAGGCGCGGCTGACGGCGCTCGTCGGCGACGCCGGCAAGCGGCTGCACACCGGGCGCAGCCGCAACGACCAGGTGGCCACCGACATCCGGCTGTGGCTGCGCGACGAGATCGACACCCTGCGCGGGCTGCTCGCGCAGCTGCAGCGCGTGCTCGTCGACCAGGCCGAGCGCCACGCCGAGGTGGTGATGCCCGGCTTCACGCACCTGCAGGTGGCGCAGCCGGTGAGCTTCGGCCACCACCTGCTGGCCTACGTCGAGATGTTCGCGCGCGACGTCGAGCGGCTGGACGACGTGCGAAAGCGCGTCAACCGGCTGCCGCTGGGCGCCGCGGCGCTGGCCGGCACCAGCTACCCGCTCGACCGCGAACGCGTCGCGCGCGAGTTGGGCATGGACGGCATCTGCCACAACAGCCTGGACGCGGTCAGCGACCGCGACTTCGCGATCGAGTTCACCGCCGCGGCGAGCCTGGCGATGGTGCACGTCAGCCGGCTCAGCGAGGAACTGGTGCTGTGGATGAGCCAGCCGTTCGGCTTCGTCGCGCTGCCCGACCGCTTCTGCACCGGCAGTTCGATCATGCCGCAGAAGAAGAACCCCGACGTGCCCGAGCTGGCGCGCGGCAAGACCGGCCGCGTGGTCGGCCACCTGATGGGCCTGATCACGCTGATGAAGGGCCAGCCGCTGGCCTACAACAAGGACAACCAGGAGGACAAGGAGCCGCTGTTCGACACCGTCGATACGCTGCGCGACACGCTGCGCATCTTCGTCGAGATGCTGGCCGGCCTGCAGGTGCGCCCCGACGCGATGGCGCTCGCCGCGCAGCGCGGCTACGCCACCGCCACCGACCTCGCCGACTACCTGGTCAAAAGGGGCCTGCCGTTCCGCGACGCGCACGAGACCGTCGCGCACGCGGTGAAGACGGCCAGCGGGCGCGGCGTGGACCTCGCGGCGCTCACGCTCGACGAGCTGCGCGCCTTCCACCCGTCGATCGACGCCGACGTGTTCGACGTGTTGTCGCTGCGCGGCTCGATGGATGCGCGCGCGGTGCTCGGCGGCACGGCGCCGGCACAGGTGCGCGCGCAGGTGGCGCGGCACCGGCAACGGCTCGGCGGCTGACCCCGGGCCTGCACCCGGGTGCGGTCCAGCCCGGCGGGCCGGGTGCGACCGCGGCAACGGGCTCGAAGGGTTCCACCACCCGCTGCCGCGTGAGGACCCTGGCAAGATGCTCGAGCGCCGCCTGCGCGAGCGGGCCGGCGCCGACACTGCTCGTTGACCCAGACCACGAGGGAAAACGCCATGCCCGACGTCGTGCTGCACCAGTGGGACATCTCGCCGTACTGCCGCAAGGTGCGCAAGGTGCTGCGCCTGAAAGGCATCGGGTACCGCACTGTCGAGTACAACGGCCTGCAGGCGCCCAAGGCCGCTAGGCTCCACCCCAGCGGCAAGCTGCCGGTGCTCGACTGGGACGGCCAGCGCATCGCCGACAGCACGCAGATCTGCGCGTTCCTCGACCGCCAGGTGTCGCAGCCGCCGCTGTGGCCTGCCGACCGGCGCGAGGCCGCGCTGGCGCGCCTGCTCGAGGATTGGGCCGACGAGTCGCTGTACTACTTCGAGATGCAGTTGCGCGCCGCGTACCCCGACGCCGCGGCGAAGGCGGTGGATCTGCTGTGCGCCGGACGGCCCGCCTGGGAAAGGCCCCTCGTCGGGCCGCTCTTCCTGCGCTCACTGCGTGGCCGCCTGAAGGCGCACGGTTTCGGCGGCTGGCGCCACGAGCAGATCGAGGACTGGCTGATCCAGCACCTCGACGACCTGGAGGCGATGCTCGACGGTCACCAGTGGCTCGTCGGCGACGCCCCGAGCATCGCCGACCTCGCCGTGTCGTCGCAGCTCGACGAGATCGTGCGCACCAGCCCGCTCGCCGCGCGCGTGCTCGAGCGGCCCGCGCTGTCGGCCTGGCTGGCACGCAACGCCCTGCCGGCGACACCCGAACCGGCCCGCCGATCGGCACGACCCGCCGCCTGATCCTGCGTGCGCCGCACCGGCGGCGGACAATCGCCGCCGATGCGCCGCCGCTGGATCGCCCACCTGGACATGGACGCGTTCTACGCGTCGGTCGAACTGCTGCGCTACCCCGAGCTGAAGGGGCTGCCGGTGGTCATCGGCGGCGGGCGGCGGCACCAGCCCGAGCGGCTCGCCGACGGCACGCGGCGCTTCGCGACGCTGGCCGGCTACACCGGGCGCGGCGTGGCCACCACCGCCACCTACCCGGCGCGCGCCTTCGGCGTGCACTCGGGCATGGGGCTGATGAAGGCGGCGCTGAAGTGCCCGCACGCGGTGCTGCTGCCGGTCGACTTCGACGCCTACCGCCAGGCGTCGCGCCGCTTCAAGGCCGCGGTGGCCGAGCTCGCGCCGGTGATCGAGGACCGCGGCATCGACGAGATCTACATCGACCTCACCGACGTGCCCGGCGCGCAGGACGCGGTCGGCCACGACCCGTTCGGCGGCGTGCGCGCGCTGG
>NZ_DAOKZA010000032.1:0-16244 GCF_035325925.1 Azohydromonas sp.
CGGCGACTACAGTCTAGATGCTCGGGATATGAGCTCTGGCCGGAACGCCATGGTTTCGGCGTCTAGTTGAACGGTGAGTCTAGATGCTCGGGATATGAGCTCTGGCCGGAACCGACGCGGCGATGCCCTCGTACTGCGAGCCAGTCTAGATGCTCGGGATATGAGCTCTGGCCGGAACTGGTGCCTGCGCCTGGAGGAGGAGGCCGACAGTCTAGATGCTCGGGATATGAGCTCTGGCCGGAACATAGTTGTCAGTCAGATCGACACCACGCACAGTCTAGATGCTCGGGATATGAGCTCTGGCCGGAACTGCTTGGTGATCGTCACGACAGCATCCTGTAGTCTAGATGCTCGGGATATGAGCTCTGGCCGGAACACCGGAAGCCGCACGGCGGCGCGTGCGACGAGTCTAGATGCTCGGGATATGAGCTCTGGCCGGAACTTGTCCGGACGCTGCCGCGATTCACGCGCAAGTCTAGATGCTCGGGATATGAGCTCTGGCCGGAACTAGCCATTGCCGCCGTGTGCTCATGGGCCAAGTCTAGATGCTCGGGATATGAGCTCTGGCCGGAACTCGACCTGAACGCGAGCGCGGCAGCGCGGCAGTCTAGATGCTCGGGATATGAGCTCTGGCCGGAACAAAGTGGAACATGGAGCGCGACATGGCGTGAGTCTAGATGCTCGGGATATGAGCTCTGGCCGGAACTCATGACCGATCTGGTCGCCCGGCGCGGGCAGTCTAGATGCTCGGGATATGAGCTCTGGCCGGAACCCAAAGCGCCGCACACTATCCAGCGCCGCAAGTCTAGATGCTCGGGATATGAGCTCTGGCCGGAACTCCCCCGGCCGACGCTGTACCCATGCATCAAGTCTAGATGCTCGGGATATGAGCTCTGGCCGGAACGGCTCGTTCGGCATCGCCGCAGCGGTGGCCAGTCTAGATGCTCGGGATATGAGCTCTGGCCGGAACCGCAGATGCAGGTGCAGATCGAGCGGACCTAGTCTAGATGCTCGGGATATGAGCTCTGGCCGGAACATGTGCGCGCAGCAGTCGATGACCTGGCCGAGTCTAGATGCTCGGGATATGAGCTCTGGCCGGAACCACCCGACGACGGGCAGCAAAGTGGTTTTGAGTCTAGATGCTCGGGATATGAGCTCTGGCCGGAACCCGTCGAAAATCACCCCGGCGTTCGCGTCAAGTCTAGATGCTCGGGATATGAGCTCTGGCCGGAACACAAAGCCACGGCCGGAAGCACCAAGGCTTAGTCTAGATGCTCGGGATATGAGCTCTGGCCGGAACAGCGCCGGCACGCTGCGCGTGGGCGACACGAGTCTAGATGCTCGGGATATGAGCTCTGGCCGGAACCCCCGGGGGGACTTTAGCCCCGTATTACTGAGTCTAGATGCTCGGGATATGAGCTCTGGCCGGAACATCGGACGGATCGTTCTAACTGACCGCGATAGTCTAGATGCTCGGGATATGAGCTCTGGCCGGAACGTACCGTCACCACCGCGCGGCAGCGCTTGGAGTCTAGATGCTCGGGATATGAGCTCTGGCCGGAACCTTCGTGATGCGCACTCGCAGCGGCGCGCCAGTCTAGATGCTCGGGATATGAGCTCTGGCCGGAACAACGCCCTGGCCACGCGCGCCGAGGCCTACAGTCTAGATGCTCGGGATATGAGCTCTGGCCGGAACTGCTGCGCCATCTTGCGCAGCTCGCCCGTGAGTCTAGATGCTCGGGATATGAGCTCTGGCCGGAACCGCCAAGTGCCGTGTTCGTGCGTCAGGTCTAGTCTAGATGCTCGGGATATGAGCTCTGGCCGGAACTTGCGCAGCGCGGCTTCGCGCCGCCGTTCTAGTCTAGATGCTCGGGATATGAGCTCTGGCCGGAACCAGCGCGGCGTCTTCGGTGAGCTGCAGCACGAGTCTAGATGCTCGGGATATGAGCTCTGGCCGGAACGCGAGCACTCGCGTGCGCGCAAGGTCGTGTAGTCTAGATGCTCGGGATATGAGCTCTGGCCGGAACTCAACCCTCGAAAGAACCGCTGGGAACTGCAGTCTAGATGCTCGGGATATGAGCTCTGGCCGGAACAGCAGCGCAGCGTAGGCGCGCCTCCCCGCCAGTCTAGATGCTCGGGATATGAGCTCTGGCCGGAACTGCGCGTTCCCGTTGGGGATCCTGTTCCTGAGTCTAGATGCTCGGGATATGAGCTCTGGCCGGAACCGGATCGTCGGTGGCTTCTGCGAGGGCGATAGTCTAGATGCTCGGGATATGAGCTCTGGCCGGAACACGTCCATTGCGATTACGGGCGTGGTTACGAGTCTAGATGCTCGGGATATGAGCTCTGGCCGGAACTCCCAGATGATGAGGTTGCGGCCCTCGCGGAGTCTAGATGCTCGGGATATGAGCTCTGGCCGGAACGAATCGCTGTGACGGGCCTCTGCCCATCACAGCGATTCGTCGCGCCGAAGCGCGGCGACCCAGAGCGCACGACCCATTCAGCGCGCCGATCGGCGCGCGCGCGGCTCAGTCGACCTTCGCGCCGCTGAGCCTGACCAGGCGTTCGTACTTCGCGCGCTCGCGCTGCATGAAGGCGTCGAACTGCTCGGGCGTGCTCGGCGCGGGCTCGGCCATCAGCGCGGCGAAGCGCGCCTTCACCTCGGGCGCGTTCAGCGCCGCGACGAAGGCCGCGTTGAGCTGCTGCACCTTCTCGCGCGGCGTGCCGGCCGGCGCGATCAGGCCCCACCAGGTGTCGATCTCGAAGCCGGGCAGCGTCTCCGCCACGGTGGGCACGTCGGGCATCACGCCGGCGCGCTGCGCGGTGGTCACCGCCAGCGCCTTGAGCTTGCCGGCGCGGATGTTCGGCGCCGCGGTGGCGAGGTTGTCGATGTTGAAGTCGACCTGCCCCGACAGCAGCGCCAGCTGCGCCGGCGCGCCGCCGCCGTAGGGGATGTGCACCGCGAAGATGCCGGCCTGCGCCTTCAGCATCTCGCCGGCCAGGTGGCCGGCGCTGCCGTTGCCGCCCGAGCCGTAGTTGAGCCTGGCCGGGTGGGCCTTGGCGTAGCGGATCAGGTCGGCCAGCGTGCCGATGCCCAGCCGCTGCGCCGTCTCGGCGTTGATGACGACCACGTTGGGCACGCGCAGCATCTGCGTGATCGGCGCGAAGTCCTTCGCCGGGTCGTACGGCAGCCTGGCGAACAGCCAGGGGTTGATGCCGTGCGACGCGGTGGTCGCGATGCCCAGCGTCAGCCCGTCGGGCGCGGCCCTCGCCACCGCGTCGACGCCGATGTTGCCGCCGCCGCCCGGGCGGTTCTCGACCACCACGTTGCCCAGCGTCGCGCGCACCTGCTCGGCGAGCACGCGCACCGTGGTGTCGATCGGCCCGCCGGGCGCGAACGGCACGACGATGCGCGTGGTGGCGGTCTGCGCGACGGCCGGCAGCGCGGCAAACGCGACGAGGGTGGCGGCGGTGAGCAGGGTGCGTCGTTGCATGCGTCGGGCTCCGGGGGTGGACGGCGCGCCTTCGCGGCGCGGCGAGGCGCCGATTCTGGCGCGCCGCGGCGTGCGCGTCTCAGCGCGCCAGCCCCAGCGCGCCGATCGCGTCGTTCAGGTGCGCCCCGCCGTCGGCGTAGACGAACAGGTGGGCTGCCAGCGCCAGCACGAGCAGCGCCGCGGCGAACCCCAGCGTCGTGCGCCGCTGCCGCGCGGCCAGCGGCGCCGCGGCGCCCGGGTGCACCGCGTGCCCGGGGTGCCGCGGCGACGCGCCCACGTCGATGCGCCGCGGCAGCGCGCGGAAGGTGCCGGCCACGGTGACCCGCTCGCCCGGAGCGACCAGGCGCTCGGCGAAGGTCCAGGCGCGTTCGTCCAGGCGACGGCGCAGCGCCGCGTCGTCGGGCGCCGCGCCGGCGTCGAAACCCAGCGCGTGCCGCGCCTCGGCATTCATCAGGTGCACCTGCGTCGGCGCGTCGGCGCCGGGGTCGGCCGGCACGGCGAGCGAGTCGGCGTCGCCGATCGACACCGCGTCGGCTGCGCGCCGCCACGCCGTGGTCGCCAGGTGCCGCACCGCGCGCTCGCGTGCCGCCGCGTCGCCGAACTGCTGCTGCGGCCACGCGCGCACCGGCGGCATGCCGTGCAGCGCGACCTCGCCCCAGGGGCCTTGCAGCAGCGCCGGCGCCGCGATGCGCCCGCGCCAGTGCGGCCGCTGCGAGGCGCTCGCGTCGCCGGCCACGTCGACGCCCCACGCGCCGTAGTCGACGTAGACGGCGCTGCGCCCGCTGAACGGCGCGCGCGGCGGCGCGCCGCGGACCTGCAGCGTGCCCTCGACGACGACGGCGTCGCCGTCGCGCCACGCCGCGGGCTGCGGCGCCGCGCCGCCGGTTTCGCGCAGCGCCTGCCACACGCCCTGCAGGCTGCCCAGCGCCAGCGTCGCCAGCAGCGCCAGCAGCGGCGCCACCGCAGCGCGCGCCGGCACGCCGAGCGCACCGGCCAGCCACCACTCGGCGGCCAGCGCGGCGCACAGCACGCCGACGAGCACCAGACAACCTCGCTTCATCCGCGTGCAGCCGGCGGCAGGCCGGGGGCGACGGCTTCGCTCACTTGCGCCAGAACTGCCGCGTGAACAGCACCATGAACGACAGCAGCTCGACGCGGCCGATCAGCATCGCCAGCGTCAGCACCCACTTCTGGAAGTCGGTGAAGCCGGCGTAGTTGCCCGCCGGGCCGGCCGGGCCCAGGCCCGGGCCCATGCAGTGCAGCGACGCGACCGCGGCGCCGATCGCCGTCTCCAGGTCCATCTCCGACAGCAGCAGCAGCATCACGAAGCCGGTCAGCGTGACCCCGTAGACCAGCATGTAGCCGAGCACCGCGAAGATCACGTTGTTGTCGACGGCGTGGCCGCCCAGCGTCACCGGGCGCACGGCGCGCGGGTGGATCAGCCGCGTCAGCTCGCGCCGCGTCTGCTTGACGAGGATCAGCAGCCGCACCATCTTGATGCCGCAGCCGGTCGAGCCGGCGCTGGTGGCCACGCCCGACAGCAGCAGCATCAGCACCGGCGGGAACACCGGCCACTGCAGGTAGTCGACGGTGGCGTAGCCGGTGGTCGACGCGACCGAGATCACGTTGAACGCGGCGTGGCGCAGCGCGGTGAGCGGGTCGTCGTAGGTCTGGCGCGCCCACAGCACCACGGTCACCAGCACGGCGCTGCCGATCATCACCGCCAGCGTCGCGCGCGTCTCGGGGTCGCGGGCGACGACCATCAGCGAGCCCTTGCGCACCGCGAGGAAGTACACCGCGAAGTTGCAGCTGCACACCAGCATGAAGACGATGGCGATCGCCTCCAGCGCCGGCGACGCGAAGTAGCCGAAGCTCGCGTCGTGCGACGACAGCCCGCCGAGGCTGACAGTGGAGAACATGTGCTTCCAGGCGTCCAGCGGCTCCATGCCGCCGAGCCAGTACGCCGTCACGCAGGCGAGCGACAGCACCGCGTACACCGTCCACAGCCCCTTGGCGGTCTCGGTGATGCGCGGCGTGAGCTTGGTGTCCTTCAGCGGCCCGGCGGCCTCGGCGCGGAACAGCTGGCTGCCGCCGACGCCGAGCATCGGCAGGATCGCCACCGCGAGGATCAGGATGCCCAGCCCGCCGAGCCACTGCAGGAAGGTGCGCCAGACGTTGATCGACGCCGGCAGGTCGTCGAGCCCGGTGAGCACGGTGCCGCCGGTGGTCGTCAGCCCCGAGACCGCCTCGAAGTAGGCGTCGGTCCAGCTGATCGGGCGGCCGGCCTGCTCGAAGTACACGTGCAGCGGCAGCGCGCCGAACACCGGCAGCACGGTCCACGCCAGCACCACCAGCAGCACGCCGTCGCGCGCCTGCAGCTCGCGGCGGAAGCGCCGCGTCAGCGCCCACAGCGTCGCGCCGACCAGCACCGTGAGCAGCAACTCGGGAGCGAAGGCGCGGTGCGCGCCGTCGCGCAGGGCCAGCGACACGCCCAGCGGCACGCTCAGCGTGAAGCCGAACACGACGACGATGATCCCCAGCAGCCCCAGCACGGGCAGCGTGGCCAGCAGCGGCGCCTGCATCAGAAGAAGGTCGCGCCGACCTGGAACAGCTTCTCGACCTCGCGCACCATGCGCTTGCGCGGCATGAACACGATGACGTGGTCGTTGTCGGCGATCACCGTGTCGTGGTGCGGGATGATCACCTCGGGCTCGACGCCCTCCGCGCCGAGGCGGCGCACGATGGCGCCGATCTCGGCGCCGCGCGGCAGCGCCAGCTCCTCGATGCGGCGGCCGACCACGCGCGAGGTGCGCCGGTCGCCGCGCGCGACCACCTCGAACGCCTCGCTGGCGCCGCGGCGCAGGCTGTGCACCGCCTCGACGTCGCCGCGGCGCACGAACGCCAGCAGCTCGCCGATGACCGCGTGCGACGGCGAGATCGCGATGTCGATCTGCGTGCCCTGCACCAGGTCGGCGTAGGCGCGGCGGTTGATCAGCGCCAGCACGCGGCGCGCGCCCAGCCGCTTGGCCAGCAGGCAGGCCATGATGTTGTCCTCGTCGTCGCTGGTGATGGCGATGAACAGGTCCATCTCGCGCACGCTCTCGGCCTCCATCAGCTCCTCGTCGGTGGAGTCGGCGTGCAGCACGAGCACGCTGGTGGGCAGCTGCGTGGCCAGGTAGTCGCAGCGCTTGCGGTCGCTCTCGATGATCTTCACCTCGTGGCGCGCGTGGATCTCGCGCGCCAGCCGCAGCCCCACCTTGCCGCCGCCGGCGATCATCACGCGGCGCACCGGGCGGTCCATCTGGCGCAGCGCGCCGAGCACGCGGCGGATGTCCTTGGTGGCTGCGAGCACGAACACCTCGTCGTCGGCCTCGATGCGCGTCGCGCCCACCGCCGGCACGCGCTCGTGGCCGCGGTAGATCGCGACGATGCGCATCTCGATGCCGGGCAGCAGCTGCGGGATCTCCGACAGGTTGTGCCGCACCAGCGGCCCGCCGGCCACCGCGCGCACCGCGATCAGGCTGACCACGCCGCCGGCGAACTCGAGCACCTGCAGTGCCTCGGGGTACTCGATGAGCTTGCGGATGTACGCGGTCACCGACTGCTCGGGGCAGATCACCTGGTCGACCGCGAAGCCCGACTCCTTGCTCAGCAGCGGCATGTCGCCGACGAACTCCGGCGAGCGCAGCCGCGCGATCGTCGTCGGCACGTTGAACAGGTCGTGCGCGACCTTGCACACGACGAGGTTGGTCTCGTCGAGCGGCGCGCAGGCGATGAGCATGTCGCAGTCCTCGATGCCGGCTTCGCGCAGCACCGACGGCTGCACGCCGTTGCCGGCGACGCCGCGCAGGTCGACGCGGTCCTGCAACGCCACCAGCCGCTGCGGGTCGGTGTCGATGACGGTGATGTCGTTCTTCTCCGACACCAGGCTCTCGGCGACGCTCTCGCCGACGCGGCCGGCGCCGATGATGATGATGTTCACGTTGCGCCCGTGGGGGTGGCCTGCGCCGCAGGATACAACCGCCGCAGCAGCTCGTCGGCGGCGTCGGCCAGCAGCGGCTGCAGCTGTCGCGCCAGCGCCTCGGCGGCCGCGGCGCGCTCGGCGTCGTCGCCGCCCTCGGGGCGCGAGGCCCACAGCGCGGCCAGCGCTTCGCGCCGCGGTGCCAGCGCCTGCGCCACCGCGTCGGGCCAGTGCGGCGGGGTCTCGCCCTCGCTCCACTGGCCGCGCCCGCGCCCGAAGTGCGCCACCGCGAGGTAGCGCAGCAACGCCGCGTCGACCAGCCCGTCGAGCACCGCCGGCTGCCAGCCCAGCCACGAGCGCTCGGTGCCGCGCACCAGGTTGACCATCCGCGCGACGCCGGCGCCGCCCAGCGCGCCGAGCAGCGAGCCGGCGAGCAGCCCGCCGCCCAGCGTCAGCCCGCCGGTGGCCAGGTCGGCCTTCAGCCCGGCGAGCGCGCCGGTGACCACGCCCCCGAGCAGCGCCGCCCTGCCCTCGTCGACGCGCAGCCGCATGTCGTAGTGCGTCGCCAGCCGCTGCGCGATCTCGCCCTCGGCGTCGCCCTCGAGGCCGTGCAGCGCGATCAGCCGCGCGGTGGCCGACCGCACGGCGCGGTCGAGCTGCTCGGCCAGGGCCTGCTGCGCCACCGCCACCGGGCCGGCGTCGCCGCCGCCGCGCAGGCGGCTGCCGATCTCGCGCACCTGGGTGCGCAGCTGCCCGGCCAGCCCGCCGGCGTCGCCCACCGTCACGCGCGCCAGCGCGACCTGCGCCAGGCTCGCGGCCAGCGCCTGCACGCTCAGCTCGAACGTGGCGCGCCGTCGCGCCAGCCACGCGGCGCGCAGCCGCGCCATCGCGGCGCGCGGCGCGCCGTCCAGCGCCGCCTCGACCGCGGTCAGCAGCACGCCCTCCTGCACCCAGCAGCGTGCGAAGGCGTCCAGCGGCAGGACCTGGCGCACGAGCGGGCGGCCCTGCAGGTGGCGTCGCCAGCGCTGCACCTCGGCGGCCTCGTGCGCCGGGTCGCGCGGCGCGCCGAGCTGGTTGAGCAGCACCAGCACCGGCTTGCCGATCCACTCGAGCAGCTGCATCTCGGGCGCGACGTAGCCGGCGGCCTCGGGCGCCTCGGCGGCGTTGACCAGGTACAGCACGACGTCGGCGTGGTCGCGCACGTTGCGCAGCGCCTGCTGGCTGGCCCAGAAGCCGCGGTCGGTGAAGCGGTCCCAGACCTGCGTCAGGAACCAGCCCAGCGGCTGGTCGGCCTGGCGCATGCGCCGCGCCAGCCGCACGCTGTCGCCGAAGCCGGGGGTGTCCCACAGCCGCAGCTCGTCGCCGGCGTCGGTGGCCAGCAGCCGGTGCACCTCGGCGAACTCGGTGACGTGGGGCTCGTCGCGCACCTCGCCGACGTCGCGCCCCAGCAGCGTGCGCGCCAGCGTCGTCTTGCCGACGTTGGTGTGCGACACCAGGCTCAGCGTGACGGCGCGCGCGCCGTCGGCCGCCGCGGGGTCGTGCATCGCGGTGCTCACGCGGCGGCGCGCTGCACCGGGCGGTCGAGCGCCGCCTGCAGCAGGCGCTCGGCGGTGGCCAGGTCGGGGGCGGCGAGGTCGAGGAACACCGCCGCGGTGCCCAGCGTGCGCGCCAGCGCGGCCCAGGCGGCGCGGCGCTGCGTCAGGCGGTCCTCGAGCGCGGCGAAGCGCGCGCGGAACGCCGCCTCGTCGACCAGCACCAGCAGCGGCGTGCCCGCCGGCAGCGCCTGCGCCAGCTCGCGCAGGAAGCGGCCCTGCTGCTCGGCCTCGGGCGTGGCGCCCATGTCGAACAGCGCGATCGCCGCGTCGCCCGCCGCTGCCGCCGCCGACGCGGCGGCAGCCGCCTCGTCGCCCCAAGGCACCGCGGCGCCGATGTCGAGCTGCACCGTCTCGCCCCACACGCGCGCGCAGATCGCGCGCAGCGCCAGCGTCGCCTGCGCCGACGGCGCCTGCGCGTGCGGCCACACGCGCACGCGCGCCGCGTCGCGCCGCTGGTGGCGCAGCAGCTGCTGGTAGTAAGGCTCGTCGAGCGGCAGCGGGAAGCGCCGCGCCAGCCGCCGCGCACGCCCCAGCGACCACAGCGCCAGCAGCCCGCGCGGCAGCAGCACCGCCAGCGCCAGCGTCCACGCGTACAGGTGGATCCACGGCGCCGCCGAACCGCCGCCGCCCGGGGCGTCGGGCGCCACGCGCAGCGCGGCGATGCCCGCCAGGTCGGGCACCGCGACGCCCGACAGCGCCGACGCCGGCGCAAACAGCAGCGACAGCGCCGCGTGCACCGCCGCCGGTTCGAGGAAGGTGCTCTGCCAGCCGGCGCGGTAGTCGAGCACGAGCCCGCGCAGGTACAGCCCGGCGAGCAGTCCGGCGCCCAGCGCCGCCGCGCCGGCATGCAGCACCGCCGACGCACGCGCGGCCACCAGCGGCGCGCTGGCCTGCGTCCAGTCGGCGAGGTACGCCGGCCAGACCTTGGCCAGCCCGAGCTCGGTCAACCCGCGCGGCGCGCGCGCCTCGCCGCCGCGGCGCACCAGCCGGCGCACCGTGGCCGCGATCGGCCCGGGGGTGTCGGGGCCGCGGCGCAGCAGCCCGGCCAGCACGCGCAGCGCGAGCAGCAGGTAGATCGCGAGGTTCCACGCCACCACCGCCCACACCGGCGGGGCGAGCAGGTTGACGTGCTGCGCGCTGCCGACGCGGTCGACCAGCGCACCGGCGACCAGCCCGGCGAGCAGCGCCCACAGCACCCAGGCCGGCCGCCACAGTGGGCGCTGCAGCCAGCGCCAGACGTTCGTGCTGGCGCCGCTGTCGCGCGGCAGCAGCCGCTGCAGCGCCGCGTGCGCGCGCGCGGCGACGAAGGCCGCCGCCGACGCGCCGGCACCGACCGTCTCGGCGGCCACGCGCGACGCCCAGGCACGGTCGGCGGCGGCCCAGCGCGGCAGTTCGGGTTCGGCGCGGTCGATCACGCGCACCAGCACCGCTTCGCGCGCGGCGGTTTCGTCCATGGGCCGCGATGGTGCCAGAAGCGCCACCGCCGCGGCCGCGGCGCGGCGGCGCGTGAAGCCGGCGACCGCCGGCTACAGGCGCGAGGTGATCGCGCCCGGCGCCGGCGGCAGCAGCAGCACCCGCCGCACCAGCGCCGCGCTCAGCGGCTGGCGGCGGTGCACCGGCAGCAGCGCCAGCAGCCGCGCGAGCAGGCAGTAGTCGGCCACCAGCAGGGCGTTGACGCCGACGAACTGCACCCCGTGCACCGGCCACAGCCCGGGCAGCGTGCCCAGCGCCAGCAGCGCGAGGTAGGCGGCGCGCACCTGCACTTCCAGCGAGCGTGCGCTGCGCCGCACCGCGGCGAAGTGCAGCAGCTGCGCGACGTTGAGCGCGATCGCCAGCGGCAGCCCCCAGCGCCACTGCGCGAAGTGCGCGGCCAGCAGCAGCGCGGTGAGCTGCCAGTACAGGCGCTTGATCCTCGGGTCCATCGTGTGCCTCTCGTCCGAAGGGGTGTCCGCGGTCGCGGCGGGGCTCAGGCCGCCAGCAGCGTCACGGTGCGCGGCGAGACCAGCGCGAAGGCGTCGGCCACGCGCCCCGGCGACTCGAGCGGGCCCATGTGCCCCAGCCCGGGCAGCAGCAGCGTCTGCACCGCCGGCAGCAGCCGCGACAGCCGCTGCAGCACGCGCCGCGCCGGCCGCGGCGAGCGTTCGCCGCCGACCAGCCGCACCGGCATGCGCAGCGCGCGGTAGGCGTCGGCGCCGACGTCGTCGTCGAACAGCGCGTCGAACTCGGCAGCGACCTTGGGCATGCGTGCGCCCACCGCGTGGCGGCGCGACGGCGCGAGCGCCTCCCAGGCACCTTCGCCGCTCCAGTAGTCGACGAACAGCGCCGCCGCGTCGAGCCGCCGGCCTTCGCGCGCCAGCGCGCCGATGCGCCGGCCGACGCCGGTGATGGCGTGCCAGTCGACGCCGTCGCCGTCGTCGCGCAGCAGCGCGAACAGCACCGGCTCGTACAGCGCGAGGCTGCGCACGTGCTGCGGCCAGCGCAGCGCCACGCGCAGCGCCACCGCGCCGCCGTACGAGTGGCCGACCAGGTGCACGCCGCCGGGGTGGGCGGCGGCGAGCTGCGCGATGCGCCGCGCCTCGTCGTCGAGCGTCACGCGCTCGCCTTCGGCCCACGGCGCGCCCGGGTCGTAGCCGATCAGCCCGGGCGCGAGCCACGGCGCGTCGGCGTCCATCCACGGCTGCCAGGGCGCCCACTGGCGTGGGCCCGCGCCGCTGCTGTGCAGCGCGACGACCACCGGGGCTGCGAGCCGTTCGCCGGCGGCGGCGGGGTTCGTGTGCATGTGCCTGTCTCCTGTGCCGGTGCCCCCGCGGGGCGATGCGACCACTGTGCGCGGCGCCGGTAACCGCGCGGGTGCACGCCGGCATCGGTGTGTAGCCGGGGCGCGGCGCGGCGGACGGCGCGGCAACGCGCGGGTATCGCGCGTGTATCGCGCAGGCAATCGGCGCCACGCCGCGGCGGCGCGCCCCTAGACTCGACGCATGAAGGTCGCGGCGACCCCCGCCCCCCGCGGCGCACCGGCGCCGGACGAGCCGCTGCGCGCGCTGCGCCGCGTCGCGCTGGCCGCGGTGCACCCGGGCGGCGAGGCGCTGTACGACGACCTCGTCGCCGAGCTCGCCGACGCACTCGGTGCGGCGGCCGCGTTCGTCACCGTGTTCGTCGACGACGCGTGCAGCGTCGCGCGCACGCTGGCGGCGCGGCTCGACGGCCGCGCGCTCGCCACGTTCGAGTACACGATCGCCGGCACGCCTTGCGCACAGGTGCGCGGGCGCGACTTCCGCTATGTCGCCGCCGGCGTGGCCGCCGAGTTCCCGCCGGGCACGATCTTCGCGGCCCACGGCATGGACTCGTACGCCGCGGTGCCGTTGGCCGCCAGCGACGGCCAGCCGCTGGGCATGCTGGTGGTGATGGACCGCCGGCCGGTGGCCGGCGGCGACGCCGCGCACGCCGAGGCGATGCTCAAGGTCGTCGCCGGGCGGCTGGCCGCCGAGATCGAGCGCAGCCGCACCGACGAGGTGTTCCGCGCCACCGCGCTGGCCGTCTCGGGCGCGCGCAGCGACACCGTGTTCGACGAGCTGGTGCGCCTGCTGGCCCAACTGCTGCACGTCGAGGTGGCTTTCGTCGCGCGCCACCGCCCCGAGGACCCCGACGCGCTGACGATCCTGGCAATGCACCACGACGGGCAGATCGTGCGCCAGGTGCGCTACTCGATCGACGGCACGCCGTGCCGCACGGTGCTCGGGCAGCGGTTCCGTGCCTACCCGCGCGACCTGCTGCAACTGTTCCCCGACGACTTCGACGCCCGGCTGCAGGCCACCGAGGGTTATGCCGGCTACCCGCTGACCGCGCTCGACGGCAGCGCGATCGGCGTGCTCGCGGTGGCGTCGCGGCGGCCTCTGGTGCAGCTGGCGCGCATCGAGTCGACGCTGGAGATCTTCGCGGTGCGCGCCGCCGCCGAACTCGAGCGGCTGGCGGCCAGCGAGGCGCTGCAGCGCTCGGAGGCCAGCTACCGCGCGATCTTCGAGGCCGCCGAGGACGCGATCTTCATCCACGACTGGGCCACCGGGGCGATCGTCGACGTCAACGCCAAGGCCAGCGAGGTCTACGGCTGGAGCCGCGACGAGATGAAACGCATGACGGTGGCCGAGTTCAGCTCCGGCGAGCCGCCGTACACCGCCGAGCAGGCGGCGCACTGGCTCGCGCTGGCGCCGCTCGACCGCTGCCCGCCGTTCCAGTGGCACCGCCGCCGCAAGGACGGCAGCCTGCACTGGGACGAGGTGCGGCTGAAGCCGGCGCTGATCGACGGGCGCCCGCACGTCCTGGCGTTCACGCGCGAGATCACCGAGCGCAAGGCCGCGCTCGCCGCGCTGCAGGCCAAGGAGCAGCAGTACCGCGCGATCTTCGACGGCAGCGTCGACCCGATGGTGCTGTGGGACCGCGCGCTGCACACCGTCGACGTCAACGCGGCGTTCGCGCGCGTGACCGGGCTGGCGCGCGACGACGTCGTCGGCCGCCACTGGAGCGAACGCCCCGACGCCGACGACCTGCGCAAGCTGCTGCCGCACATCGGGGCCGCGCTGGCCGGGCGCGAGGTGCAGGTCGTCGAGCGCGTCGTGCGCGTCGACGGCTCGCCGTTCGACATCGAGCTGCGCTACCTGCCGGTGTCGCTCGGCGGCGAGCCGTTCGCCCTGGGCATCGGCCGCGACGTCACCGACCGGCTCGAGCGCGAGCGCGAGCTGCGGCGCAGCGAGGCGCGGCTGCGCGCGACCGTCGAGGCGGCGTTCGACGGCGTGATCGGCATGGACGCCGACGGACGCATCGTCGAGTTCAACCGCGCCGCCGAACGCGTGTTCGGCCACCGCCGCGACGACGTCGTCGGGCGGGCGCTGGCCGAGGTGATCGTGCCGCCGCGCCACCGCGACGCGCACCTGCGCGGGCTGCGCCACTACCGCCACGGCAGCGGCCGCGGCCCGATGCTCGGGCGGCTGGTCGAGACCACGGCGCTCACGGCCGACGGGCGCGAGATCCCGGTCGAGATGGCGATCAGCGTGGCCGAGCTGCCCGAGGGCAGCCTGTTCGTCGGCCATCTGCGCGACATCAGCGACCGCCACGCCGCCGAGCAGGCGCTGCGCGCCAGCGAGGCGCAGTACCGCGCGATCTTCAACGCCTCGGCCGACGCGCTGGTGCTGCGCGACGCGGCGTTTCGCATCGTCGACGTCAACGTCACCTACGAACGCATGAGCGGCCATGCGCGCGACGAGGTGGTCGGTGTCGACCGCGTGCTGGCCAACCCGCCCGAGGCCGGTGCCGAGATCCGCGCGCTGCACGCGCGCGCGCTGGCCGGCGAGCCGGTGCTCGTCGAGACGCAGCTGGTGCGCCGCGACGGGCACCGCTACGACCTCGAGCTGCGCGGCATGCCGATCCTGCACCGCGGCGAGCCGCACGTGCTGTACATCGGCCGCGACATCACCGAGCGCAAGCGCGCCGAGCAGGCGCTGCGCGACAGCGAGGCGCAGTACCGCGCGATCTTCAACGCGTCGGCCGACGCGCTGATCCTGTGGAACAGCCGCTTCCAGCGCGTCGACGTCAACGACGCCTTCGAGCGGATCTACGGCTGGTCACGCGACGAGGTCATCGGCCGCGGCTTCGAAGTGCAGCGCTACTCGCCCGAGGACGAGCGGCCGCGGCGCGAACTGGTGCGCCGCGCGCTCGCCGGCGACGCCTGCAGCGCCGAACTCGAGGCGCTGCACAAGGACGGCACGCGCCTGCTCACCGAGGTGCACGCGATCCCGTTCCTGCACCGCGGCGAGCCGCACGTGCTGGCGATCTCGCGCGACGTCACCGAACGCCGCGCCACCGAGGCGCAGCGCGCCGCGCTCGAGCGCCAGCTGCGCCAGGCGCAGAAGATGGAGGCCATCGGCCAGCTCACCGGCGGCATCGCGCACGACTTCAACAACATCCTGACCAGCGTCATCGGCTACCTGGTGATGGCCGAGGAGCGCGCCGAGGCCACCGGCGACGCCGTGCTGCAGCGCCAGCTCGGCCAGGCGCACCTGGCGGCGCAGCGCGCACGCGACCTGATCGCGCAGATGCTGGCCTTCGCCCGGCGCCAGCGCGGCGAGCGCAAGGTGCTGGCGCTCGCCCCGCTGGTGCGCCAGACGCTGCAGCTGCTGCGCTCGACGCTGCCGAGCTCGGTGGAGATCGACGCCGACGCGCTGGCGCTGACCGGCGACGGCCCCTGCGTCGCCGCCGACGCGGTGCAGCTCGAGCAGGTGCTGTTCAACCTGTGCATCAACGCGCGCGACGCAATGGACGGCCACGGGCGCATCGGCCTGCGGCTGCGCGTGCACGCGCGCCACGCCGGCGGCTGGCACTGCGCGTCGTGCCGCGCGCCGGTCGATGCCGGCGAGTGGGTCGAGCTGGTGGTGGCCGACAGCGGCGCCGGCATCGCGCCGGCGCTGCTCGAGCGCATCTTCGACCCGTTCTTCTCGACCAAGGCGCCGGGCCACGGCTCGGGCATGGGGCTGGCGATGGTGCACGGCATCGTGCACGACCACGGCGGGCACCTGCAGCTGGTCACCGCGCCGGGCGCCGGCGCCGAGTTCGGCGTGTGGCTGCCGCTGGCCGCCGCCGACGCGCCGTGCGGCGAAGCCGCGCCGGCGCCGCGGCAGGCGCCGACGCACGCGCTCGCCGGCCTGGTGCTGGTCGTCGAGGACGACCCGATGGTCGGCGACTTCCTCGTCGAGCGGCTGGGCGGCTGGGGCCTGCAGGTGCAGCTGCAGCGCGACCCGGTGGCCGCCGCCGACTGGCTGGCCGAGCCGGCCCACGCGCTCGACCTGCTGATCACCGACCAGACGATGCCGCAGCTCACCGGGCTGCAGCTCGCGGGCCGGGTGCACGCCCAGCGCCCGGCGCTGCCGATCGTGCTGATCAGCGGCAACGCCGACGCCATCGCCGCCGCCGAGCTGGCCGCCGCCGGCGTGCGCCGCGCGCTGCCCAAGCCGATCGACGCGCAGCGCCTGCGCGCGGCGCTCGAGGCGCTGCTGCCCGTGGGCGCCGGCTGAACGCCGGCGCCCGCACGCCGATGGCCTCGACACCCGCTGGCAGCCCGCGCACGGCGCGCGGTCAGCCCGGCGCGCGCCCGGCGCGCGGTCAGCCCGGCGCGCGC
Organism: Azohydromonas sp.; assembly: GCF_035325925.1. Taxonomy (NCBI): domain Bacteria; kingdom Pseudomonadati; phylum Pseudomonadota; class Betaproteobacteria; order Burkholderiales; family Sphaerotilaceae; genus Azohydromonas; species Azohydromonas sp. Next base: position 16,216 of record NZ_DAOKZA010000032.1, read on the forward strand.
CCGGCGCGCGGTCAGCCCGGCGCGCGCCC
>NZ_DAOKZA010000032.1:16344-42250 GCF_035325925.1 Azohydromonas sp.
CGGCGCGCGGTCAGCCCGGCGCGCGCCCGGCGCGCGGTCAGCCCGGCGCGCGCCCGGCGCGCGGTCAGCCCAGCGCGCGCTCGCCTTGCAGCAGCCGCGCGTCGTCGGGGTGCGCACGCAGCGTGAAGCCGCAGCGCAGCGCCAGCCGGCGCATCGCGACGTTGTGCGACAGCGTCTCGAACGCCACCAGGCGCACGCCGGCGCCGGCCGCCTGGTCGAGCAGGTGCTCGAGCAGCCGGCGCCCGAGCCCGCGCGACTGCCAGGGGTCGGCGACGACCAGCGCCAGCTCGCCACGCGACGTGCCTGCTTCGATCGCCAGCTGCCCGAGCGCGACCAGCCCGGCTTCGGCCTGCGCGACGACGAAGCGGTGCGCCGGGTCGCGCCGCTCGATCGCGGCGGCCATCTGGCGCGGCAGCTCGCGCAGCGGCGCGAAGAACCGCTGCGTGCGCGAGGCCGGCGACAGGCCCCGCACGAGGCCGTGCAGCGCCGGCAGGTCGCCGGGTTGCGCGGCGCGCAACGTCGGCGGCTGCCGGCACGCCGCCTCGCGAGTGACCTCGACGCGGCCCTCGACCTCCGCGCACAGCGAACTCAGCTCGCTGCGGCGCAGGCCGAGGTCGGCGATCGTGCGGTCGTCGAGCGCGGCGAGCTGCCCGTACGCGCGCGCGGTGGCGCGCGAGCGCCGCAGTCGTTCGGCCCAGGCCTGCGCCGCGGCGGCGAGCCGGCCGGCGAGCGCGCCGAACGGCGCCGGAATTCGCGCCTGCATCGCGGTCTCCTCAGTGCGGTGTGCGCAGCAGCCGCTGCGCGGCCAGGCGCCCGATGTGCTCGCCCATCGCGACGCCGGCATCGATCGCGCTGCGGTAGTGGATGCCGGCGGCGATGCGCGACTCGCCGACCTCGCGCACGAAGTCGTCGACGCGGCTCCAGCGTCGCGTCGCGCCGTTGGCCGTCGGGCTCTGCGTGGCCAGCGGCACCGGCGGCGTGGCACCGACGTCGGCGCGCAGCACCGCGCCGACGGCGGCGGCCAGGATCGCGTGGCCGCTCGGGTACTCGGGGTGCATCGGCGCCTCGATCAGCGACACCCAGCCGGGGTCGCGCTCGGTCGCGTCGTTGCCGTCGAGGTCGCCGTTGCGGATCGCCGTGACCGGGCGCCAGAAGTGGTGGTGGTACTTGGCGTCGAACACCGCGATCAGCGCGTCGTCGAGCGCCTGCGCCGCGGCCGCGTACAGGCGCGCGTTGCGCACCGGGTCGCGCCCCGGCGCCTGCGCCACCGACTGCACGACGCCGAAGTAGATCGGCGGCAGCGAGTACTCCCAGAACTTCGCGACTTCGGTCTGCTCGGCGCTGCGCCGGGTGCTGGCGCGCGCGCCGAGCGACTTGACCTCGTCGTAGTCGCGCGCCCAGGCGGCACTGGCCAGCGCCGGCGGCGGCCCGGGGCGCAACTGGTCGGCGCGTGCGAGCAGCCAGGGCCGGCGCCGCGGCCACGTCGACGCGGCCGCCGCGGCGGTGGGCACGTAGGCGCCGGGGGTGGTGTGCGGACGGTAGTCGTCGGCGGTGGCCGGGTCCGAGGCGCGCGCGGCGAGCAGTTCGGCGGCCGCGCGTTCGCCGGCGGCGACGCCGGCGCGGCGCTGCGCCGCGTCGCCGAGGGGGGCCAGCGCCGCGTCGTACGCCGCGTCGATCGCCGCCTGCTGTGCCGGCAGCAGCTTGAGCAGGATCGTTCGGTGGGCTGCGGCCACCGCGGCGGCGGCGGCGTCTGCGGCCGCCAGCGGCAGCGGGCCACCCGGGCCGGCGACGGCCTCGAGGGCACCGAGCGTGGCCGTCTGCACGAGCGCCATCACGCGCATCGCCGGCGGCGTGCCGAGCTTGGCGTCGACGACGATGCGGCCGGCGCGCTGGTTCCAGTCGGTGACGACGTCGGCATGCGTCGATGCAGCGGCGCCGAGCAAGGCCACCAGCGCGAGCGCGGTGGCGCGGACGGGGAAACGGGTCTTCATGGATGGCTCCGGGTCGGGGCAGGGGCGCGGCCGCGCGAAGCGACGCTCGCGCCCGGGTCGGTGGTGGGTGGAACGGTCGTCGCGACGCGGCGCTCAGCGCTTGACGACGACGACCTCGAGGTACTCGGCGGGGATCACGAGCGACGCCGGGCCCGCGGTGTTCGACTGCTCGAGCAGGCGGGTGACGTCGCGCTCGAGCGCCTGGCGACCGGCTGCGTCGAGCGCGGCGAAGGCCTTGTGGGTCGGCCCGTAGTAGTCGCGGAACACCTGCAGCCAGTGCGCCGCCGAGCGGTAGCGGAACTGGAACTGCCGGCGCGTGCACTGCAGGCTCGCCGCCTGGGCGCCGAACAGCCGGTCCAGATGCGCTTCGGTGCCCCACAGCGCGGGCGAGGGCAGCCCGGCCGGCGGCGGCACGTGCGCGCCGACGATCTTGAACAGCCGGCCGATGAAACCCTCGGGCGTCCAGTTGGCCAGGCCGATGCGCCCGCCGGGGCGCACGACGCGCAGCAACTCGGCGGCCACGCGCGCCTGGTCCGGCGCGAACATCGCGCCGAAGGTCGACAGCACGACGTCGAAGCCGGCGTCGGCGAAGGGCAGCGCCTCGGCGTCGGCCACCTGGAAGCGCACCTGCAGCTGCTCGGCGCTGGCGCGCGCCGCGCCCTTGTCGAGCAGCGCCGGCACGTAGTCGGTCGAGGTGACGTCGGCGAAGCGGCGCGCGGCGGCCAGCGTCGCGTTGCCGTTGCCGGCGGCGACGTCGAGCACGCGCTCGCCGGCGCGCACGTCGGCGGCCTCGGCGAGCAGTTCGCCGACGATCTGCAGCGTGGTGCCGATGACGGCGAAGTCGCCGCTGGCCCAGGTGGCCTGCTGGCGCTGCTTGATCGCCGCGAGGTCGGGGGTGGTGGGGGTGAGGACGGGGGTCATCGAGGTCTCCATCGAAACGGTGGTCGGGGTGGCCGGTCGGCGGGGTCGCCGCCGCCCGGTGCCTGCAATGTGCAAAGGCGGGCGTTGCACGCGCGTTCCACCGCGCACGACGCGCGCCGCGCGCCGCCAGGGGCCGCGCGATGACACGGCGGCTTCGCCTGACGCTGTTCGGCGTGCCGCAGCGCGAGCAGGCGGGCACGCCGGCGGCGCTGGCGTTCGAGCGGCGCACGCAGCTGCTGCTGTGGCTGGCACTCAAGCGCGGCTGGGCCGCGCGCACCGACGCGGCCGCGCTGCTGTGGCCCGACATCGACACCCGGCTCGCCCACGCCAACCTGCGCAAGACGCTGTTTCGCCTGCAGGCGCTGCCGTGGGGCGCGTCGATCGAGTCGGCCGGCGGCGCGTTGCGGCTCGACGCCGACACCGACGTGGCCGACTTCGAGTCGGCGTTGCGCGAGCAGCGCGCGGCCGACGCGCTGGCGCTGTACCGCGGCGAGCTGCTGGTCGGCTGCGACGACCCGGCCAACGACGCGTGGACCGCGTGGCTGCACTTCGAGCGCGAACGACTGCGCGTGGCCTGGCGCGGCGCCGCGCTGGCGTGGCTGCGCAGCGAGGTCGACGCCGCCGACGCCATCGCGCTGTCGGCGCGGCTGCTCGACGCCGATGCGCTCGACGAGGCCGCGCTGCAGGCGCACATGCGCTGGCTGGTGCGCGACGGCCAGGCCGGCGCGGCGCGGCAGGCCTACCGCCAGTTCGCGCAGCGCGTGGCCGCCGAACTCGGCGTGTCACCCGCCGCCGAGCTGCAGGCGCTGCACGACGCGATCGCCGCGCCCGGCGGGCTCGCCGGCCCGGTCGACGCCGGCGCGGCCGAGCCGGGGTTCGTCGGGCGCGGCGCCGAACGGCGCCGCATCGCCGAGCTGCTCGCGCGCGACGACTGCCGCCTGCTGGGCCTGGTCGGTCCCGGCGGCGTCGGCAAGACGGCGCTGGCGCGACAGGCGGCGCACGAGGCCGACGCGCGTTTCGCCGACGGCACGCTGTTCGTCGCCGTCGAGGACCTGGCCGCGGCAACCGACCTCGGCCACCGGCTGGCGCGCGAGCTCGGCTGCCGCACGGCCGCCGACCCGTTCGCCGAGGCCGTGGCGGCGCTGCGCGGGCAGCAGCGGCTGCTGGTGCTCGACGGCTTCGAGCAGCTCGCCGAGGCGGCGCCGCGGCTGTCGCAGCTGCTGCACGCCTGCCCGCGCGTCAAGCTGCTCGTCACCTCGCGCGTGCGCCTGGGCGTGGCCGGCGAGTGGACGCTGCCGTTGGCCGGGCTGCCCTGCCCCGACCCCGAGGACGCCGACCGCATCGAGGCCTTCGACGCGGTGCGGCTGTTCACCGCCGCCGCGCAGCGCGTCGACCCGGCGTTCGAGCCGGCGGCGCACGCGCTGGCGCTGGTCGAGATCTGCCGCCGGGTCGAGGGCCTGCCGCTGGCGCTGGAGCTGGCCGCCGCGTGGGTGCGCGTGCTGCCCTGCGCCGCCATCGCCGCCGAACTGGCGCAGCGCGGCGACCTGCTGCGCGCCGTCGACCCGGCGCGGTCCGCGCGGCACGCGAGCTTCGACGCGGTGTTCGAGCAGTCTTGGCAGCGGCTGGGCGCGAGCGAACGCGACGCGCTGGTGCGCCTGTCGGTGTTTCGCGGCGGTTTCGGCGCCGACGCGGCGCGTGCGGTGGCCGCGGCACCGCTGCCGGTGCTCGCGGCGCTGGCCGACAAGTCGCTGCTGATCAAGGACGGCGAGCGCATCCACCTGCACGCGCTGGTGCAGCAGCGCGCCGGCGAACGTTTCGCCGACGCCGACGCACGCCACGCGGCCGAGGCGGCGCACGCGTCGCACTTCCTCGGCCTGCTCGCGCAGCTGCGCCGACGCGTCGACGACGGCGACCGCGACGCGCTGCGGCAGGTCGAACTCGAGTTCGAAAACTGCCGCCGCGCCTGGGGCTGGGCCGTCGCGCACGGCGACATCGACGCGCTGGCCGCCAGCGCAGCGACGCTGATGCACTACTGCGACCACCGCCTGCGGCTGGCCGACGGGCTGGAGCTGCTGCGCCCCGCCGCCGCGTCCGACGCCGCGGCGGCGACGCCGCGCCTGCGCGCGCTGCTGCTGGGGACGGTGGCGCACCTGGAGTACCGGCTCGACCGCTACGCCGACGCCGAGGCCAGCGCGATCGCAGCGCTGGCGGCGGCGCGCGCCAGCGCCGACCACGACGCGCGCCTGCAGGCGCTGAAGGTGCTGGGCGGCTGCAGCCTGCGCCGCGGCCGGCACGCCGACGCCAGGCGCTACTTCCAGCGCGCGCTGCGGCTGGCGCCGGCCGGCACCGACCCGCGCAACGCCGCGGGCATGCTCGACAACCTGGCGCGCGTCGAGCTGGCCACCGGCCGCTACGACGAGGCGCGGCGGCTGTCGCTCGCGGCGCTGGCCGAGTTCCGCCGGCTGCGCGACGTCGCCGGCGAGGCGCTGTGCCTGAACAACCTCGGCGCCTGGCATCTCGACCGCGGCGACCACGCCACCGCCGGCGTGCACCTGCGCGACGCGCTGGCGCTCAGCGACCGCCACGGGCTGGCGGCCACGCGCGCCTACGCGCTGGCCAACCTGACCGAGCTCGCGGTGAAGACCGGCGACGCCGACGCGGCGCAGCGGCACGGCGCGGGTGCGCTCGAGGTCGCGGCGGCCAGCGGCAACCGCGTGCTCGAGTCGGCGGTGCGGCTGCAGCTGGCGCGGCTGGCGGTGCGCGGCGGCGCGTTCGACGAAGCCAGGGCGCAGCTCGCCGCGGCGATGACGCTTGCGCTCGCCGTGGGCCGGCCTGCGCTGCAGTGGTCGGGCGTGACCTGCTTCGCGCTGCTGCTGCACGCCCAGGGCCACGCCGCGGCCGCGCACCGCGTGCTGGCGCACGCCGTCGCCCAGCCCGGGCTGAACGCGGTCGAGCGCGACGAAGCCGCCGCGTGGCTCGCGACGTGGGTCCTGTCCGGCGAGGTCCCGCGACCGTGGCCGGGGATCGGGCTGGACGACCTGGCGCACCGCATCGTCGCCGAGGCCGCTCTGGCGCACGTGCCGCTGATCGCGCTGCTGGGCGACACGCCCCGGCTCTGAACGGCGCCGCGCCGGCCACGGCCGGCGCGTGCGTTACGACATCGATACACCCCGCGCGCACCGCGACGCGACGCGGTTACCCGCGTTGCCGAGACTGCCCTGCATCGGCGCTGTGCCCCGCGCCGCCACCGCCAGGAGAGCCGTCATGCATCGCCGCCCGAATCCTCACCGCCCGCGCTTGACCGCGCTGCCGCACGACGGCGACGCCCACCGGCTGCCGGCACTGCCGCGGCCGTCGGCCGACGCCGCGACGCGGCTGTGGCAGGCGCTGCGCCGCCACGTCTGGCGCTGGCAGCGGCTGGCCGTGCCGCAGCGCGGCACGGCCACGCGGGTGTGGTGCTGAGCGCGCGCCCGCGCCCACGGAGGACACCGCGATGGACCTCGTCCAAGACCCCGGCTGGACCTGCCCGACCACGCTCGACGCCGAGCGCCTGCGCGCCGAGGTGATCGCCACCTACGGTCGCGTCGCGCGCCGCCCGCGCGCCGGCGACTTCCACTTCCCCGTCGGCGCCGACCACGCGGTGCACACGCTCGGCTACGACGCCGCCGCGGTGGCCGCGCTGCCGGCGGGCTGCAGCGCGCGTTTTGCCGGCGTCGGCAACCCGCTGCTCGCCGGTCCGGTGCCCGCCGGCGCCGTGGTGCTCGACCACGCCTGCGGCGCCGGGCTGGACCTGCTGCTGGCGCTGCGTGCCGCCGGCGCGCGGGGCCGCGCGTTCGGCGTCGACCTGACGCCGGCGATGCGCGACGCCGCGCGCGACGCGGCCGCCGCGGCCGGCCACGCGGCGCAGGTCGAGATCGTCGCCGCCAGCTTCGACGCGCTGCCGCTGCCCGACGACGGCGTCGACGTCGTGCTGTCCAACGGCGTGCTCAACCTGGCCACCGACAAGCTGCAGGTGCTGCGCGAGGCGCACCGCGTGCTGCGCCCCGGCGGCGCGCTGTACCTGGCCGACGTGGTGCTTGACCGCGAGCTGTCGCCGCTGGCGCGCGGCAACGCCGCGCTGTGGGCGGCGTGCGTCGGCGGCGCGCTGAGCGAACCGGCGCTGCTCGGCGCGCTGGCGCGCGCCGGCTTCGCCGACAGGCGCATCGTCGCCCGCCACGACCCGTTCGGCGGCACCGCGCTGCCGCTCAAGTTCGGCCGCGATCTCGCGGTCTCGTCGGTCACGCTGGCGGCGCGCAAGCGCGCCGCGGCGGGCCTCGTTCCCCCCGGGCCGCCCCAGCGGCCATCCACCCCCTGAAGGAGTCGAACCATGCTGCGCAAGTACATCATCGAACGCCACGTGCCGGGCATCGGCACCCACCCCGCCGACGCCTACTGCGGCATCGCCCAGCAGTCCAAGGACGTGCTGGTGCGCCAGGGCACCGGCATCCAGTGGCTCGAGTCGTTCGTCGTGCAGGACAAGACCTACTGCGTCTACCTCGCCGAGAACGAGGACCTGATCCACGAACACGCGCGCCTGTCGGGTTTCCCGGCCGACCGCATCGAGCCGGTGAAGACCGTCATCGACCCCAGCCTGGCGCCGGCCTGAGCGCCGCGCGAGGCGGCGCCGCGCCCGGGCGCGGCGCCCTCTTCGAGGAGAGCTGCCATGTTCATCGAGATGCTGATCGACTCGCTCGGTGCGGCGTCGGCGCTGGCACTGCTGGGCACCGCCGTCGTCGGCGCGGCCGCGGTGCTGGGCGCGCTGTGGCACGACGACCTGCGGCTCAGGCAGCGCGAGCGCGGCTGGCGCTGAGACGGCTGCCGCCACCGGGGCCCCACGATGCGCCACGACGACATCCTGCACACCATCGGCCGCACCCCCGTCGTGCGGCTGTCACGGCTCGCGCCGCCGCACGTCGAGCTGTACGTCAAGCTCGAAGCGTTCAACCCGATGGGCTCGGTCAAGGACCGCATGGCCCTGGCGGTGATCGACGACGCCGAACGACGCGGCGTGCTGCGCCCCGGCCAGACGGTGGTCGAAGCCACCAGCGGCAACACCGGCATCGGGCTGGCGATGGTCTGCGCCCGCAAGGGCCATCCGCTGGTCATCGTGATGGCCGAGAACTTCAGCGTCGAGCGCCGGCGCTTGATGCGCTTCCTCGGCGCACGCGTGGTGCTGACGCCCGCTGCGCTCAAGGGCAGCGGCATGCTCGCCAAGGCGCGCGAGCTGGCGCAGGTGCACGGCTGGTTCCTGCCCAGCCAGTTCGACAACGAGGCCAACGCACGCGCCCACGAGCGCAGCACCGCCGTCGAGATCCTCGACGACTTCGCCGACGCACCGCCGACGCACTGGGTCACCGGCAGCGGCACCGGCGGCACGCTGCTGGGCGTCGCGCGCACGCTGCGCCGGCACTGGCCTGCGACGCAGGTCGTGGTGTGCGAACCCGACAACGCACCCGTGCTGGCCGGCGGCATCGCCGCGCCGCCGCCCGACGTCGACGGGCTGCCCGCCAGCCACCCGCTGTTCCGCCCGCACCTGATGCAGGGCTGGACGCCCGACTTCGTCCCGGCACTGGTGCAGCGTGCGCTCGACGAGAAGCTCGTCGACCGGATCGTGGCCGTGCCGGGCGACGAGGCGCTGCAGGTGGCGCGCGAGCTGGCCCGCCAGGAGGGCATCCTGGCCGGCATCTCGGGCGGCGCGACGGTGGCCGGCGCGCTGCGGCTGGCGGCCACGCTGCCCGCCGGCAGCCGGCTGCTGGCGATGGTGCCCGACACCGGCGAGCGCTACCTGAGCACGCCGCTGTTCGCCGACATCGCCGCCGAGATGGACGACGACGAGTGGGCGATCTCGCGCAGTTCACCGCGCGCGCGCTTCGACGCGCCGACGCCGGCCGCAGCGTCCGAGAACCGGCCGCTGCCGGCGCCCGAGGGGGTCGCGTTCGTCGACGCCGCCGTCGCCGATGCGCGTCGCCCGGCGCTGATGTTCGGGCTGCGCTGGTGCGAGTTCGGCTGGGCGCTGCGGCGCCTGTTCGAGCGCATCGGCACGCCGCTGCACGAGATCCACGTCGACGACCCGGCGTTGCAGCGCGGCGCGCTGGCCGGCGCGGTGCGCGCGGCGCTGGCGGCGCGCACCGGCTCGGTCACGCTGCCGCAGCTGTTCGTCGCCGGCACGCATGTCGGCGGCTGCACCGACGCCATCGCCGCGTGGTGCGAAGGCCGGCTGCAGCCGCTGCTGCGCCGCGCCGCGCTGCCGTTCGACGCCGACGCGCGCGTCGACCTGCCCTCGCTGCTGCCGGCCTGGGTGCAGCCGCGCTGATGCGGCGGGTGGCGGCGACGCGCGGGCCGTGGCGGCGCCCGCATCGCCGTCGACCATCGGCGGAACGTGCCGTCGCCCGCTTGCATTTCGCGACATCCGGAGACGGTCTGCAGCAGCGCATCGGAGTAAGGTGAATCCCGAGGCCTTCTCGTCATGGGCTGAAGGAGACGCACCGGCATGCGACCGACCCGACCCCGCCAGACCCAGGCACCGGCCGCGCCCGTCGCGGCCGCCAGGCTGGTGTCGCGCATCTACCGCCACGCCGGCGCGCCGCTGCGCGCCGAGATGCTGGCCTGTCTGCTGCGGCCGCTGGGCGCGCTGAGCCTGGTGGGCGTGGCCGCGGGCGCCTTCGCGCCACTGCTGCAGCGCGACGGCGCGGCGCCGAGGACGATCCCGCTGGAGATGGCGGCCCGCTACTCGAGCGACCAGGTGCTCGAACTGACGTTGTTCGTGCACGAGGTCCATCCCGACGTGCTGGCGCAACTGACCACCCTGCTGGGCGGCGGCGCCATCGGCGCGGCCGCCCTGAGCGCTTCGGCGCTCGTCGTGCTCTACCGCAGGCTGCGCTTCGCGCCGGCCGCGTCGCCACCCGGGGTGGACGCAGCGCGCTGAGCTGCGCGCGTCGCCGCCGCACCGGCCGGCGGCGAACCGGTTCGAAGCGCCGCAGCGGCCCGGGTCGGCCTGCCGCGCGGTCGCCGCGGCATCACCGCAGGCAGCGCAGCGGGTCAACGGGGCGCCGCACGACACGCGCCCGCCGGTGCACGGTGTCGGGGTCGGCGGCGCGACCGGAGGGCGGCGCCGCGTGCAGCGGCCGGCGCGGCGCACGGGTAGCATGCGCGCGCCACCCCACCCCGCCTGCGCTGCCGATGAACGAAGTCCGTGCCCTGCTGCTGACCGACGTGGTCGACAGCACCGCGCTCGGGCAGTCGCTGGGCGACGACGCGATGGCGGCGCTGTGGGCCGCGCACGACCGGCTGGCGCGCGAGCTGTTGCCGCCGCACCGCGGGCGCGAGATCGACAAGACCGACGGCATGCTGCTGATGTTCGAGCGCGCCGACGACGCCGTGGCCTACGCGCGCGCCTACCACGCGGCGCTGGCCACGCTCGAGCCGCCGCTGCGCGCACGCGCCGGCCTGCACGTCGGGCCGGTGGTGCTGCGCGAGAACCCGGCCGACGACGTCGCGCGCGGCGCCAAGCCGATCGAGGTCGACGGCATCGCCAAGCCCACGGCCGCGCGCGTGATGGCGCTGGCCTGCGGCGGCCAGACGCTGCTGACGCTCGACGCGCTGCAGGCGCTGCACGCCGCCGGCGCGGCGCCGCGCGCGCACGGCCACTGGCACGTGAAGGGCGTCGCCGAGCCGATCGAGCTGTTCGAGCTCGCCGACGGCCCCGGCACGACCCCGCCCGACGGCGACAAGGCATACCGCGTGGCGCGGGTCGGCGATCGCTGGCTGCCGCTGCGCGAGGTGCCGAACAACCTGCCGCGGCCGGCCAGTTCGTTCGTCGGGCGCGGCGGCGAGATCGACGAGATCAAGGCACTGCTGCGCCAGGCGCGCCTGCTCAGTCTGGTCGCCATGGGCGGCCTGGGCAAGACGCGGCTGGCGCTGCAGGCCGCCGCCGAACTGCTCGCCGAGTTCCCCGACGGCGCGTGGTTCCTGGACCTCGCGCCGCTGCGCGAGCCGGCGCGCGTGGTCGAGGAGGCGGCGCGGCTGCTGGGCGTGCAGGAGGAGGCCGGCCGGCCGCTGGTGCAGACGCTGTGCGCGCAGCTGCGCGAGCGCCGGCTGCTGCTGGTCGTCGACAACTGCGAGCACCTCGTCGACGCCGCGGCGGCGCTGGTCGACGCGCTGGTGCGCGCCGCGCCCGACCTGTGCGTGCTGGCCACCAGCCGCACGGTGCTGCGCGTGTCCGGCGAACGCGTCGTCCCGGTGCTGCCGCTGCCGCTGCCGGGCGTCGGCGACGACGCAAAGGCGCTCGCGCAGTCCGGCGCGGTGCGGCTGTTCGTCGAGCGCGCGCAAGCACAGCGCCCCGACTTCGCGCCCGACGCGCGCGAGGTGGGTCAGGTCGCCGAACTGGTGGCGCGGCTCGAGGGCATCCCGCTGGCGATCGAACTGGCCGCCGCGCGCGTGCGCTCGCTGGCGGTGGCCGACATCAACGCGCGGCTGGCCGACCGCTACCGGCTGCTCACCGGCGGCAGCCGCGTCGCCGAGCCGCGCCAGCAGACGCTGCGCGCGCTGGTCGACTGGTCGTACGAGCTGCTGCAGCCGCCCGAGCAGACGCTGCTGCAGCGCCTGGGCGTGTTCGCCGGCGGCTTCGACCTGACGGCGGCCGAGGCGGTGTGCGGCGTCGACCCGATCGACCCGCTGGACGTCGTCGACCTGGTCGACTCGCTGGTCGAGAAGTCGCTGGTGATGCCCGACCGCGGCGCCGACGGCACGCGCTACCGCATGCTCGAGACGCTGCGCGAGTACGCGCGGGAGAAGCTCGACGCCAGCGGCGATGCGGCGGCCATCGCGGCGCGGCACTGCGAGCACTTCTGGGCGCTCGCGCGCCAGGTGCGCGACGGACTGCAGGGCCCGCAACAGCCCGAATGGGCCCGGCGCGGCGAAGCCGACCTCGACAACCTGCGCGCCGCGATCGCCACCGCGCGCCGCGGCGACGCGGACCCGATGCTCGCGGCCAAGCTGCCGGTGGCGCTGCAGGGCTTCTGGGTCATGCGCGGGCGGCTCGCCGAGGGACGCGCGCACGTGCAGGCGGCGCTCGAGCTGCCCGCGGTGCAGGCGTCGGACGTGGCGCGGGCGCACATCCTTTACGTCGCCGCCGTGCTCGCCGACGCGCAAGGCGACGCCGCCGAGGCTTGTCGGCTGCTAAAGACCTGCCTGGCGTTGCGGCGGCAGGCGCAAGACACGGCCGGCACGGCAGAGACGTTGTCGACGCTGTCGATGGCGCTGCTGGCCATCGGGCGACCCCACGAGGCGCTATCGGCCGAGCAGGAGGCGCTGGAACTGTTTCGACAACTCTCGCACCGCCTCGGCGAGGCGATCGCCCTGCCGCACCTGGCGCACATCACACTGCACCTGGGGCAAACGACGCAGGCCCGCGAATACGCACTGCACGCGCGTGTCGTCGCGCGCGAACGCGCTTATCTCGAGATGGAAGGCGAGTGCGAGTGGTTGCTGGCGGAAGTCGCGCAGGCCGAAGGCGACGCCGCGACGGCACTGGCGCACCTGCAGGCCTCGTTGCAGAGCTGCCGCAAGGCGGGTGACCGCAGCGGTGAGGCGCGTGCGCTGGGCGCGCTGGGCCGCCATGCCCTGCATGCCGGCGACCTCGAGACCGCCCATCGTCAACTCGGCGACGCGCTGCGCGCGTTCCGCGCTTACGAAATGCGGCGCGACCTGATCGTCGGCCTGGAGGACCACGCGGACCTCGCCGCCGAACTGGGTCAGGACGACACCGCGGTGCACCTGCGCGCAGCCGCCGTGGCCGCACGTGCGGTGCTCGGACTGGCCCGGGCGCCTTACCTCGAGGCGCAGTCGGTTGCGCGCGAGGCTGCGCTGCACGAGCGCCTGGGCGATGCCGGTTACCGAGCCGCGTGGGCGCAAGGCGAAAGCTGGGCCCTCGCGACCGCCTACGACGCCGCGCTGGCGGTGGCCCCGCAGCAGGCCTAGGAACCCCCGGCCCGTCCGCGGCGGCGGCCAGCGAGCAGCAGGCCGCCGATCGCGACGCCGGCCAGCACGAGCGAGCCCGGCTCCGGGACCACCGAGAAGCTCACCACCGGCGCCTCGTTGTTGACCCCTGAGCAGTCTTCGGGCTCGAGGTACGGATTGGCGTCGCAGATGGAAGCATCCACGCTCCAGGACAGCGACGCTGAGGGACCGTCGACGAGCGTGAAATCGAGCGCCAGCACGAACGCGGCGTAGACCCCCTCGAACATCGCCAGCGCAGTTTCGTCGGCAAGCACGGGTCCCGACGACGCGATGATGCCCAGCGGCACGCCCGACGCCGCCAGGCCGACGTCCGTCACCACCAGCGAGGCAGTGAAGTCCAGCGTCTCGATCGTCGCCTGCAACAAGTCGGTCGTGTCGTAGAACTCAACGGTGGCATCGACCACCGTGACGGGGGCGCACAGCCCCGCCACGGGGTAGCCGGCCGGGCCCGGCTGCGCCAAGCACGCGGCCGGGACGTCGACCTTGACCTCGCCGCGCCAGCCCAGGTTGGTGAACGGCGAGCCATAGGCCGGATCCCATTTGCCGACCACGTAGATGGCGTGCGACGGCGCGCAGACCACGAAGGTCAGGATCAGCACACCGAGCGCACGCGTGAGGGTGCTCCTCAACGACGAGTAAGGCATCTGCCGTCCTTATTGGTTGAACGGCACGACCATGCAAGAAACGTTCCGAGGACTCTGCCACCCGCGCCAAGTGCTTGATTCCACGGTATCTGTTGACCCACGCGGCGGTGCCACCCGCATCCCCGCAACGGCGTCATGTCAATCCCGCCGACAATCGCGTGCCGGTCAGTCGATGGTGGTGCGGTCGAGCACCTCCACCGCATGCGCGTACCCCTGCGCGACGATGCTGTCGAAACGCCTCCAGTCGAGCATGCCCACGCGTGGCAGCGGCGGGTTGAAGTACAGCTGCGTCAGCGCGCGCGCGCGCTGCTGGCGCGACATGCTGTACAGGATGGTGACGTTGATCAGGTAGTTCGGCAGCGACGGCAGCCGGTAGCGGCGCCGCGCGCGCGGGCGCAGCCGGTCGCGCAGCAGCGCCCAGGTGCCGGGCACGTCGTCGTGCTCGAGGCGGCGCAGGTGGCGCGCGCCGAGGTCCACGCCGATCACGCGGCCCACGCCGCGCCACCGGCGCATCACGTCGGCCGGGAAGTTGTTGAAGGTGCCGCCGTCGCACAGCAGGTCACCGTCGCGGATCACCGGCGGCAGCGCGCCGGGGATCGCGATGCTCGCCAGCAGGCCCTGCAGCAGCGGCCCGTGGCGCAGCACCTGCTCGCTGGCCTTCGAGTAGTTGGTCGCGACCGCGAACCAGCCCTTCCACAAGTCCTCGGCGTCGCATTCGGCGCCCACCAGCCCGTTCAGTGCCTCGCCGACGACGCGCCGCAGCCGCCGGCCCTTGATCAGCGAGACCATCGGCAGCAGGTTGAAGTCGCCGGTGGGATTGCTGCCGAAGGCGCGCCGCGCGTTGTCCATCACCGCGTCCAGCGGCTGGTCCGACGCCACGTAGGTGGCCATCACCGAGCCGATGCTGGTGCCGCCGACCACGTCGATCTCGATGCCGCGCTCCTGCAACGCGCGCACCACGCCCAGGTGGGCCAGCCCGCGCGCGCCGCCGCCGGCGAACACCAGCCCGTTGGCGGTGCGGCTTTCCAGCCGCGCCAGCCGCGCCATGTCGCGCTCCAGCGCCGGGCGCACGTGCACGTGGTCGGCCACCGGCCGGCGCGCCAGCCAGGCGCGCGTGCCGCGCGGCGCACGCCGGTCGGCGGGGTGCAGCAGCACCAGCACCTCGGTGGCATCGGTGTGCGCCGGCCGGCGCATCAGGCAACGCTGCTCGATGGGGTGCAGCGCCGGCGGCGCGTCGGCGTCGGCGAGCAGCAGCAGCTCGTCGGCATGGCGGGTGCATCGCACGGTCCACGGCGTGTCGGTGTCGTCGGACAGCAGCAGCACGAAGTCGTGTTCGGCCTCGATCTCGTCGAGCCGCACCGCGACGCGGCGGTTCGCGTCGGCGTCGCCCAGTTCGCGCGTGCTGATGCCCGGCGCGCCGAGCTCGGCGTCCAGCCGCGCGCCGTCGACGATCGCGACGCGCCCCATCGGCTGCAGCTGCGCCGCCAGCGACGCACCGAAACCGGCCCGGTCGACCCCGGCGGTGACCGGCACCAGGCCGATCGTCACCGGGCGGTCGAGCGTCGAGCGCTCGCCCTCGGTCTGCAGCCGGCGGATGATCTGCCGCGTCAGCGCGATCGACGCCTGCGCGCTCAGCGCCAGCAGCTGGTGGAACTCGTCCTTGCCCAGGCGCGCGAGCACCGAGTCGCGGATCGCCACCAGCGTGGCCGAGCGCGGCTCGTCGGTGTACAGGCTCATCTCGCCGACCACCTGGCCGCGCGAGACCTCGCGCACCACGCGCTGCGAGCCGTCGTCCTGCCGGATGTAGGTGCGCAGCCGCCCGCTGACCAGCAGGTACATCGCGTCGCCGGGCTCGCCCTGCGCCATCAGCGTCTGCCCGCCGGCGATCTCGACCCAGGTCATCTGCGCGCGCAGCCGCGTCAGCGCGGCCGGCCCGATGTCGGGCAGCACCGCCTGCAGGTGCCGCAGCAGCAGCGCTTCGAGGTAGCCGGGCGGGTCGTCGTCGGTGGGCATCGGCATCGCATCGCAGGAGGTCGGGCGGGCACTGTAGCCGAGCGCCGGCGCTGCACCGCGGCCCGAGCGCACGCGGCCCTGCGACCCTGCACCTCAGATCGACGCGCACGGGCCGCGCCGGCCCGGACGCGTTCAGTGCGCCGCCGCGGCGGCGCGTGCCCTGTCGGTGTCGTGCATCAGGCGCGCGACGATCAGCCGCATCACGTGGAAGCCGAGCTTCGGGCTCTGGAAGTACAGCTGCTGCATCGCCTCGCCCGACAGCGCGTACAGCACGCAGTCGGTCTCGCACACCAGCGACAGGGTGCGCCGGTGGTCCGGCGCGAACAGCCCGATCTCGCCGACCAGCGCGCCGGCGTCGAGCACCTCGTCGTGCTCGACCAGGCGCAGCCGCCCGGAATCGAGGTAGAGCATCTCGGTGGCCTCGTCGCCCTGGCGCCACAGCGTCGTGCCGGCGGCGGCGGTGCGCCGCGTCATGTGCGGCAGCAGCCATTTCGACACCGGTTCGTCGGCCTTTGCCCGCTCGATGGACGCCACCAGCTTGCGGATCTGCAGCGTCTTCTTGATGTTGATCGGGATCAGCGCCGCGTACAGCAGCAGCGTCGGCAGCGCCGAGAAGAACGCACCGTACACGACGAGGAACACGCAGGCCACCAGCGCGACGACGCGCAGCGGCAGCATGCTCTTCATCATGTAGCTCGCCAGCATCAGCGCCGCCCCGACGAAGCCGAATGCGTAGCCGATGCTGGGGTCCATGCGGGTTGCGGCGGTGCGTGAGACGGCCCCCACTGTAGTGGAAGCCGGCACCGCGGCGCCTCAGGCAGGGTGGGTGGCGACGCCGCGCCGCGCCGGCCGAGGCGGTGCTGCGGGCGCCGGATCCAGGCGGCGGGTGGCCAGCACCAGCTCGTCGTCGCCGGGGTGCGCGGCCAGCGCGAAGCCGCAGCGCGCCGCCAGCGAGAGCATCGCGCGGTTCGTCGCCAGCACCTCGAGCAGCGCCTCGCGCGCGCCGCCGCGCACCGCCTCGGCGGCCAGCCGCTCGAGCAGCGCTCGGCCCAGTCCGCGGCCCTGCCAGGCGTCGGCCAGCACCAGTCCGAGCTCGGCGCACGGCGCGGGCGGCGAGGCGGTCCAGGCGACGTCGCCGAGCGCGACGACGGTGGCATCGCCCGTCGACTCCGCGACGACGAAGCGGTGCCGCGCGTCCCCGCGGCGCAGCCGCTCGACGAGTTCGGCCGGCAGCTCGCGCAGCGGCGCGAAGAACCGCTGCACGCGCGTGCGCAGCGACAGCGCCGCGACGAATCGCTGCAGCGCGTCGATGTCGTCGGCCCCGGCGCGGCGCAGCCGCCACGGCGGCGCGGCGTCACGGCTCGCGGTCGTGTCCATCGGCGCTCGCCTCGTTCAGGCCGCGCGCGCGGCCAGCGCGGCGGCGCGCCGCCGCGCCGTCGTCGGCAGCACCAGCGCCGCTGCTGCCAGCGCCAGTGCGATGTCGACCGCCCAGAGCAGGTCGTCGCTGCCGGTGGCCACCGCCGCCCAGCCGCCGAACCAGATGCCGGCGAAGCTGCCGACCTGGTGCACCAGCATCACCACGCCGAACAGCGTGCCCAGGCGCTCGACGCCGTGCTGGCGCGCGACCAGCTGCGCCGTCGGCGGCAGCGTCGCCATGTGGCTGGCGCCCATCACGGCCGCGAAGCCGAGCATCACCGCCGGTGTGGCCGGCAGCGCCAGCAGCGCCGCGACGCCCAGCGCGCGCACGCCGTACATGCACGCCAGCAGCGCGGCGGCGTCGCCGCGGCGCATCGCCAGCCCGACCGCGACGCTGCCCGCGACGTTCGCCGCGCCCGCCACCGCGATCCACGTGCCCGCCAGCGACGCCGGCAGCCCGCAGCGCTCGATCACGCCGGGCATGTGCGCGGCGAGGAACGCGATGTGGAAGCCGCACACGCCGAAGCTCAGCGCGACGCGCCAGAAGCGCCACTCGCGCAGCACGTCGGCCACCGGTGCCGACGCCCGCGGCGCCGCGACGGCGACGGCCGGTCGGCGCATCGCCAGTGCCAGCGGCCAGGCGACCAGGCCCAGCACCGCGGTGGCGGCCAGCGCCCAGGCCCAGCCGCGTGCGTCGATCGCCCACTGCGTCGAGGGTCCGAGCAGCAGCAGCCCCGCCGACGCGCCGGCGCCGACCACGCCGACCGCGAAGCCGGCGCGCTCGGGCGGCACCGCGCGGTTCACCTCGCCGATGAGCAGCCCGTTGCTGCCCACCGCACTGCCGGCCACCGCGCCGGCGACCAGCGACAGCATCAGCAGCGCCGGCGTCGGCGACCACGCCGGCAGCGCGGTGCACAGCGCCAGCAGCGCCGCAGCGACGACGATCACACGCGCCGCGCCGAGCCGGTCGGCCAGCGCGCCGACCAGCGGCTGCGTGAAGCCCACCGCCAGCTGGCCCAGCGCCAGGCCGAAGCTCAGCGTCGCCAGCCCCAGGCCCGACGCGGTGTTCAGCGGCGAGACGAACAGCCCGAACGCCGAGCGACCGCCGGTGATCAGCGCCATCAGCGCCGCGGCGGCCAGGGTCACGCGCCACGCCGAGGCGTTCATCGCGACCCCGCGCCGGCGTGCCGCTCGACCGCGCTGCGCGTGGCGGGGGCCAGGCCGTGCAGCTCGGCGGCCAGCGACGCGGCCTCGGCGCGGGAGAAGCCGAGGTCGCGCAGCGCCGCGTCGTCGAGGCGCTCGATCGCGCGGCGCGTGCGCACCCAGGCGCGCCAGCGCTGCCAGCGGGCGGCCAGCCGCTGCACGCCGCGGGCCGCGGCGCGCCAGAGGTCGCCGCACGCGGGGCGCGCGGCCGGGATCGGCAGGGTCATGTCTTCGTCTCCTTCGCCACGCGCCACGACGTCGCGGCCGCGCGGCGCGCGACCTCGGCGCGCGGCGTTCAGGCCGCCATCGGCATCGGCACTTCGGGCTGCTGCGGCACCGCGTAGGTCAGCGGCGCCAGTGCGTCGTGCACGCGCGCGGCCTGCGCTTCGTCGATCAGCGAGAACAGCACGCCCTGGAAGCGCGGCTCCATGACCCCCGAGACGATGTACTGCCAGCGGTACGCCTTGAGCACCAGCGCATGCACCTGCTCGAGCTGCGCGTCGCTGAAGTCACGCCCGGCGATCGCGGTGAAGTAGCGCGCGTCGGCGCGCGCCTGCGCCTGCAGGATGCCGTCGACGGCGCCGACCAGCGCGATCAGCTCGCCCACCGCGGCGTCGCGCTGCGCGGGGCTCAGCTTGGCGTCCTCCTTGCGCAGCTCGATCTCGTCGAGGATCGCGTGCTGCGACTCCTCCTTCCAATGGAACAGGAACACGTCCTTCCACAGCGGGCACAGGTCGGCCTGCGGCTCGATGCTGGCGCGGTAGTGCGCCTGCGTGAACAGCTCGATGTCCAGCGTCAGCGCGAGCACCGCCCAGGTGCTGGAGGCCAGCACCGCCTGGGCCACCGCGTTGGCGTCGGCGGTCATCTCGTAGCCGCTCGGCATGTCGGCGCCGATCGTCGCCTCGATGCGGCGGAACAGCTCCTGGTGCTTGATCTCCTCGTCGGTCATGCGCACCAGCGCCTCGAGCGCGACCTGGTCGCCCAGCGCCTGCTCCTGGCCGAGCTGGAGCACCTTGGCGCCGATGAAGCGCTCGACGAGGCCGAAGATGTACGCATAGGTGCGGCCCTGCACCTGGCTGAGCAGGCGCTTGTCCTCGGCGGACAGGAACGGCAGCTCGTGCACCAGCGACAGGCCGCTGGGCAGGAAGGTCTTGCCGTAGTCGAAGTGGCGGCCACGGATCAGGTCGCGCTCGATGTCCCAGCGCACGCGCTTGGAGACTTCGATGACCTTGGCGTAACGCGCATCGGTGGTCGGGGTGACGGTGTGCATGTCGGGCTCCTCGGGTTCGGGGGTCGTCCCGACGGCACCACGCCATCGGGCATGGCGAGACTGTGGGCGGCGGCGGTAATCGCACGATGGCGCGCCGGTCGCGCGTGTTGCGCCGGTGTATCCGCGGGGCTGCGGCGCGCCGGCGCGGCGACGCTCGTGTTGCCGCTTTGTATTGCGGCATTCCCCAGCGCGGGGCGCGGCGGCACAATCCCGCGCCATGGGCTCCGCCGGCAACCTGCTGATCGTCGACGACGACGCGTCGGTGCGCCAGATGCTGCGCGAGTACCTCGCAGGCCACGGCTTCGCGGTGCGCATGGCCGGCGACGGTCAGACGATGCGCACCGAGATCGAGCGCGAGCTGCCCGACCTGGTGCTGCTCGACCTGCGCCTGCCCGGCGAGGACGGGCTGACGCTGGCGCGCTTCCTGCGCGCGCACTACGACCTGGGCATCGTGATGGTCACCGCCTCGGGCGACACGGTCGACCGCGTCGTCGGCCTCGAGGTCGGCGCCGACGACTACATCGCCAAGCCGTTCGATCCGCGCGAGCTGCTCGCTCGCATCAAGAGCGTGCTGCGGCGCATGCAGGCGCGCGCCCCGGAACCCGCCGCGCGCACCGCCGACGCCGCTCCGGCGGCCCAGCGCAGGCGATTCGGCCGCTGCGAGGTCGAGCTCGAGTCGCGCCGCCTGTTCGACCTCGGCGCCGGCGGCGCCGAGGTGCCGATGACGGCGATGGAATACGACCTCATCCGCGTGTTCCTCGCCAACCCGAACCGCGTGCTGTCGCGCGACCAGTTGCTGCAGCACACGCGCAACCGCGAGTGGGAGCCGTTCGACCGCTCGATCGACATCCGCATCGGGCGGCTGCGTCGCAAGGTCGAACCCGACCCGGGCGGCGAGCCACGCTGCATCCGCACCGTGCGCAACGGCGGCTACATGTTCGTGCCCGACGCTGCCTGAGCGGCGCCGCGCACCTCGGTTTCGTTCGGTCGCGCGTTCGGCCAGGGGCCCGTCATCCTCGCGCGCGCCCAAGGCCCGTGGCAGTATTGAACGTTGGACGGCGGGCGACGGCTGCTGGGGCCTGCGACGGCCGGCGCTTTGCGACACCGACGAGCACGGCGACGGCGAGCCCGTGCTCGCTGTCGCGCACCACTCACGATGGCCCTCGCGGCAGGCGGCACCCGTCGCGGGCGATCTGTGTGGCGGCGAGCAGCGCAGGGCCGGGGTCGGCGCGCGTGAGCGCGCTTCGTGCACTGACTCGCGGACGTCGTCCGAGCGCAGTGAGCCGTAGGCGAACGCAGCGAGTTAGGCCGCGCGACCCCGGGCCGAGCAGCGCAGCGCAGTCGGCCTGCAAGGCCGACCGCCACAGGGTGAGCCCGCGGCGGGAGCCGCCTGCCGCGACGTGCCAACCCGGAAAGTCGAACCGCAACGACGCGAGCCCTTCGCAACGCTCGGCCCGCAAGCCAAGTGCTGGCGACCCTGGTCGCCCCGACGCCGACAGGCCACGCCCGCCCTCGCGTCACAGCCGCTCGAGCGTGCGCGGGTCGGGTTGACCGTCGAAGAAGCGGTCGAGCGCGGCGCGGTACAGCGGCTCGCCGGGGTCGGCGCGCGCGAACAGCGTCATCGACGAGCGCAGCTTGAGCGCGTCGACGTCGCCGAGGATGTCGCGTGCGCTGCGGCCCGCGGGCGCGGCCAGCAGCAGCGCGGTGCACTCGCGCAGCCGCGCGCCGAGCAACGGGTGTCGCGCGTACGCCTGCGCCTCGGCCAGCGACGCAATGCCGAAGTGCGCGGCCGTCGCGCTGCGGCCCAGGCCGCGCAGTTGCGGGAACACGAACCACATCCAGTGGCTGGTCTTCGCGCCGGCGGCCAGTTCGGCGAGCACCTGCGCCGCCACCGGTGCCTGCGCGTCGACGAAGCGTCGCAGGTCGAACGCGCCGTCAGCCATCGTCGCGAGATCCGCCCATCGCGTCGCGCGCGCGCATCTTGGCGTGGATGTACGCGCCGTGCGGCACGTGCAGCAGGTCGGCGATGCGCCACAGCACGTGCTGCTCGTGCGCGCTGAGGGCGCCGTCGGCCCAGGCGACGCGCCACATGTGCTCGACGATGCGCAGCTTGCGCGGCATGTCGAAGCCCTCGTTGATGCGCGACGTGAAGGCGTAGTAGTCGCTGGCGTCGCGCGCGGTGCGCTCGGCGAGTTCGACCAGGCGCGCGATCTCGTCGTCGGCGAGCGCGAACTTGTCCTTCAGCGCGTCGACCACGGCGCGACGCTCGGCCGCGCCGACGTCGGGCGCGGTGCGCAGCACCTCCACCAGCAGCACCGCGGTGGCCAGCTGCAGCTGGTGCTCGGCGTCGGCCGGCGGCGCGCCGGGCTGCGGCGGCAGCATCGCGTCGAACAGGTCCTTGAGTGTTCGCAGCATCGGTGCAACGGGGTTCGTGCGCGCCGTTCAGTCCGCGCAGCGCCCGGGGGCGGGCAGCCGCATGTGCCGGCGCAGCCAGTCGCGTTCGGCGGCGGCGGCGTGGCGCGTGGCGATCTTCTCCTCGGGCGTCTGGTCGGCGCGGAAGTCGAAGGCGCGACGCGCCATCGGGTACATCTGCATCTGCACCGGCACGCCGCGCTCCCACAAGGCGTAGAACGCGCGGCCGTTGACGATGCGGCGCAGCTCGAAGTCGGCGTCGCCGATCAGCATCAATGTCGGCGACGTGATGCGCATCACCTCGGGCGCGATGCCGAACAGCTGCTGCGGCTCGGGCGCGTTGGGGTGCTGGAAGTGGCCGTAGTACGCGACGATCGCCGCGACGTCGGCCGGGCGCTGCGCCGCGATCCTGATCGCGAAGTACGGGCCGCGCGACTTGGCGACGATGCCCACCGGCTGCCGGCAGGCCTGCGGGTGCGCGACGAGCGTCGCGAACGCGGCGGCGACGTCGTCCTCGGTCTCGGGCACGTGGCGGTCGGGCCAGCGCTCGAGCATCTGCGCGCGGATCCAGTCGGGGGCGAGCACCAGGAAGCCGTCGCGCGCCAGCGCGCGCATGTGCTCGCGGTCGACGTCCTCGAAGCCGCGGCGCGCGTGGATGTAGAACACCGCCGGCCAGGGGCCGTTGCCGGCCGGCCGCGCGACCTCCACGGGCACCTCCTGGTCGCCGTGGCGCACGACGGTGCGCTCCAGCGCAGGCGCGGTCTGCGCGCCGGCGGTGTCGGCCAGCGCGAGGACAAGCAGCAGGACGGCGGCAGCGCGCATCGGCGGGTGGTTCGGGGTTCCGGGGGCGGGTCGGGCGACGGCTCCGGGTGCCGAGCATAGCCGGCCCCGGCACATGGCCGTTCGCCCCGCGGGTGCGCGAGGCGCTGCCTACAATGGTCTGATGGATTCCTGCGACGTCGCGGTGCACGGCGGCGGCATCGTCGGCCACACGCTGGCGCTCGAACTGGCGTCGCACGGGCTGGAAGTGGCGCTGCTCGCGCCGCCGCCACGCGCCGGCACCGACCTGCGTGCCTACGCACTCAACGCCGCGTCGGTCGCGCTGCTGCAGCGCCTGCGCGTGTGGGCGCAACTGCCCGCCGACGCGGCGACCGCGGTGCACGAGATGCGCGTGCACGGCGACGCGCTCGCCAGCCGCATCGAGTTCTCGGCGTGGACCCAGCATGTCGATCAGCTGGCGCACATCGTCGACGCCGCTGCGCTCGAGGCGACCCTGGCCGACGCGGTGCGCTTCGCGCCGCGCGTGCATGCGCTGGCCGCCGACGCGTCGCCGCGTGCGCGGCTGCACGCGTGGTGCGACGGCAAGTTCTCCGCCGGCCGCGAGCGGCTGGGCATCGGCTTCGCCGTGCACCACTACGGCCACACCGCGGTCGCGGCGCGGCTGGTGGCGTCGCAGCCGCACGCCGGCGTCGCGCGGCAGTGGTTCCGCGCGCCCGACGTGCTCGCGCTCCTGCCGTTCGACCGCGCGCAGCGCGGCTGCGGCTACGGCCTGGTGTGGTCGCTGCCCGAGGCGCGCGCGCGCGAGCTGCTGGACGCCGACGCGCAGGCGTTCGAGGCGGCGCTGAACGACGCCACCGGCGGCGAGGCCGGCACGCTGACGCTGGCCGGCGACGGCCAGCGCGCCGGCTGGCCGCTGATGGTCGGTCGCGCCGAGCGCGTCGCGGGCCCGGGCTGGGTGCTGCTCGGCGACGCCGCGCACGTCGTGCACCCGCTCGCCGGGCAGGGCCTGAACCTGGGGCTGGGCGACGTCGAGGCGCTGTCGCGCGTGCTGGTGCAGCGCGAAGGCTGGCGCGCGCTCGGCGACGAGCGGCTGCTCGCGCGTTACGCGCGCGAACGCGCCGCACCGACGCGCGAGATGGCGCTGGTCACCGACGGATTGCTGCACTTGTTCGCTTCCGACCTGCCCGGCGTCAGGGAACTGCGCAACCTCGGCCTGGATCTGGTGGATCATCTGCCCCCGCTCAAGCGCTGGCTCACCGCCCGCGCGCTCGGAACCTGAAGGACCGTACCCGATGAAGTCGTCCCTGTCGCGCGCCGCTGCCGCCGCGCTGCTGTGCCTCGTCGCCGTCGCCGCGGGCGCGCAGGAGGCGGTGATCCGCAAGAACCTCGCCGAGCGGCTGCCGAGCCTGCCGAAGATCGACGAGGTCACGAAGACACCGCTGCCCGGCCTGTGGGAGGTGCGCATCGGCACCGACGTGCTCTACACCGACGAGCGCGGCGACCACATCGTGCAGGGCGCGATCTTCGACACGCGCACGCGCACCAACCTGACCGAGGAACGCATCAACAAGCTCACCGCGATCGACTTCGCGAGCCTGCCCCTGAAGGACGCGATGGTCGTCAAGCAGGGCAGCGGCGCGCGCCGCATCGCGGTGTTCGCCGACCCGAACTGCGGCTTCTGCAAGCGCTTCGAGCGCGACCTCGTCAACGTCAAGGACGTGACGGTCTACACCTTCCTGTACCCGATCCTCGGCGCCGACTCGAACGAGAAGTCGCGCGCGATCTGGTGCGCGAAGGACCCGATGAAGGCCTGGCGCGACTGGATGCTCGACGGCATCGCGCCGCCCAAGGTCGCCGGCAAGTGTGACGACGCGGCGCTCGCGCGCAACGTCGCGCTGGGGCAGAAGCACCGCGTGCAGGGCACGCCGGCGATCGTCTACGAGGACGGCACGCGCACGCCGGGCGCGGTGTCGGCCGCCGAGCTCGAGAAGCAGCTCGCCGCGCGCGGCAAGTCCTGAGGCGCACCGCGCGAGGCGAGCAGGCGCCGTGATCGGCTACCACGTCGAGATCGCCGACGCGCACGCACACCTGTGGCGCGTCACGCTGACGGTGCCGCGCCCGGCGGCCGTGCAGCGGCTGAGCCTGCCGGTGTGGATCCCCGGCAGCTACATGGTGCGCGAGTTCGGCCGCCACCTGTCGGCGCTCGAGGCGCATCAGGGGCGGCGCGCGGTGGCGCTGACGCAGCTCGACAAGACCAGCTGGCAGGCGGCGTGCGAAGGCAGCTCGGCCCTGGTCGTGCGCTACACCGTCTACGCGTTCGACACCTCGGTGCGCACCTCCTTCCTCGACGCCGAGCGCGGCTTCTTCAACGGCACCAGCGTGTGCCTGCGCGTCGAGGGCCGCGAGGCCGAAGCGCACGCGCTGACGCTGGGCGCCCTGCCGCACGGCTGGCAGGTGGCCACCGCGATGCCGGCCCAGCCGGGGCGCGGGCGCGCCTGGGTGGCCGCCGACTACCACGAGCTGGTCGACCACCCGTTCACCCTGGGCCGGTTCTGGCGCGGGCGGTTCGACGCTGCCGGCGTGCCGCACGAGTTCGTCGTCACCGGCGCCTGGCCTGGCTTCGACGGCGAGCGGCTGCTCGCCGACGCGCGGCGCATCTGCGAGGCACAGATCGCGCTGTGGCACGGCCGGCGGCGGCGCGAGGTGCCGTTCGCGCGCTACGTGTTCATGCTGCACGCCACCGACGACGGCTACGGCGGGCTCGAGCACCGCGCGAGCACCGCGCTGATCGCGTCGCGGCGCGACCTGCCGCGGCGCGACGCGCCGGGCCAGGGCGCGCTGTCCGACGGCTACGTCACGCTGCTCGGGCTGATCAGCCACGAGTACTTCCACACCTGGAACGTCAAGCGGCTGCGCCCGGCCGAGCTGGCGAGCATCGACTACACGCGCGAGAACTACACCTCGCTGCTGTGGTTCTTCGAGGGCTTCACCTCGTACTACGACGACCTGATGCTGGTGCGCGCCGGCCTGATCGACGAGCCGCGCTACCTGAAGCTGCTGGCCAAGGCGATCGACGGCGTGCACGCCACGCCCGGGCGCGCGCTGCAAAGCGTCGCGCAGGCCAGCTTCGACGCCTGGGTCAAGTACTACCGCCCCGACGAGAACACGCCCAACGCCACCGTCAGCTACTACACCAAGGG
>NZ_DAOKZA010000033.1:0-41957 GCF_035325925.1 Azohydromonas sp.
CGCTGCAGGCGCAGCACAACGGCGGCGACGCCGGCTCGGAGTTCGGCATCGTGCCTGCGCGCAACTCGGTGGGCGTCGTCGTGACGGCGTACTTCTGAGTAGGACGTGGCCGTGCCGCTGTCGATATGCATGCTGTCGGACGACTTCATCCCGGCGGCCACCGGTGTCGGCACGCACCTTCAGGCGGTGAGCGAGCAGTTGGCCCGTCGCGGCCACAGGGTCAGCGTCGTCACGACACGACGCCGTGGCGAGCCCGAACGCCAGACCTGGCGCGGCGTCGACGTGCACCGCGTGTTCACCGTTCGGGCGTTCGGCTTCTACCAGGCGCTGCCGTCGGTGCGCCGGCTGCGCGCCATCTTCGCCGAAGTCCGACCCGACCTGCTGCATCACCACTACCTGGGCGTCATGCTCGTCAGGGCGATGCGCGTGGCCGCGTCGATGCGCCTGCCGCAGGTCTACACCTACCACATGACCGAGGACCACCTGACGCAGCCGCTGCCGATGCGGCCGCTGCGGCCGCTGATCCGCGCCGAGATCGTGCGCCGCTGCAACCGCATGGACGCGGTGATCGCGGTCTCGCGCAACATGGCCGCGCAGCTACCCGGCACCGGCATCACCGCGCCGGTGACGTACATCAGCAACCCGGTGCGCTTCCCGGCGCAGGCCCAGCCGGAACCGGCGACGCGCGACGCCGACTTCGTCGTGATGTTCGCCGGAAGGCTCGATCCGGAGAAGAACCTACCGCTGCTGCTCGACGGCTTCGCCCGCTTTCGCCAGCGGTTCACCGGCCGGGCCGAACTGTGGATCGCGGGCCATGGCGGTCAGCGCGATCGGCTGGGCCGGCTCGCGCAGTCAATGGGCATCGACGCCGATGTGCGCTTCCTGGGCTTCCTGGCGCACGCGCCGCTGGCCCGGCACTACGCCGCCTGCGACGTGTTCGTGCTGCCGTCGCTCGTGGAAACGCAGGGTCTGGTGGCGATGGAAGCCATGTGGTTCGGCAAGCCGGTGATCGTCGCCGACACCGTGGTGTCGGCCGACGAACTCGTCGACGACGAGGTCAACGGCTTCATCGTCCCGCACGACCGGCCCGACGCGTTGGCGCAAGCGCTCCACCGCATCGCCCAGGACCCGGCGTTGCGACAGCGATTGGGCGAGGCCGGCAAGCAGCGTTCGCTGCGCTTTCGTCCTGAAGTCGTCGTCGACGAACTTGAACGGCTCTACGCTGGCCTCTTTGTGGGCCGGGCCATGCAACGCTGAAGCGGACTCGACGCATGGCCAGCCTGGCACAGCGGTGCGCCCCGTGAGCGTGGTCGTGATAGCGCTGGGCGCGACCTTGTGCATGCAGGTGGGCTACTTGCTGTGGAAGATCTCGGCACGGGGCCAGCCGCGCATCGGTGTCGCACCGCCGTTGCAGGTCGCGCGCGCGCTTCTCGGTGACTGGCGATGGCTGAGCGGCCTCGCGGCGACGATTGCCGGATGGCTGCTCTTCATCCGCGCCACGACGCTCGGCGATATCAGCCTGGTCCAGCCGCTGATGACGGTTGGCGACGTGTTCCTGATCTTCCTCGCCGTTGCCTTTCTTCACGAGCGCATGTCGCGCCAGGAGTGGCTCGGCATCGCGGTGACGATCGCCGGTGCGGCGACGCTGGCATTCGACCCGTCGGCATCGCCGGGAACGCACATCGACAGCACGTCGTTGCTCGGGCTGCTGGCCGCGTCGCTGGCCGCCGCCGGCGCACTGCTGCTGGCGGTGCGCCGCGGGGCACGCGGCGAGCTGGCGCTGGCGTTAACCGTGGGCCTCGCGTTTGGATGTGGCGCCACGCTGACCAAGGCGATGACGTCGGCCGCAGCCACCACCGCCGCGGCCACCGCGCCACCCATGCCGTGGGAATTCGCGCTCGATCCGATGCTGCTGGCCGTGATGGCCGCCAACGTCGCGGGGCTCGTCCTGCTTCAGGCCGCCTTCCAGCGCGGCAGGGCCGCCGTCATCGTGCCGCTGCAGTTGGCCGTGACCAACGGCGTGGCCGTTGCGGGCGGGATGCTGGTTTTCGCCGAGCACGTGAGCCCGACCCGGTGGTGCGGCATTGGCGCGATCGTGATCGGAACGGCACTGCTGCATCGCGGCAATCGCGACGTACCGCGATCATGACCAGCGATGTCGCGTCCGAGGCGCGCGCCGCGGATCACCACATCGCGTGCCCCGACAGTGGCTCTGCCTGCCTCCTTCCGCCCCGGTGTGTGCCTTGTGCTGCCCGCCGAGCTGTGCCTTGAACGCTGCAGGTGGACGAGATCCGAGCGCCGAGTGGAGGCGACTCTTGTGGATCTCTTCGCTGAGTCGCAGCGATCGAGCGGTGACGTCCTCGAACGTCTCTTCGCCGGCGCATCGGTCCAACGATCGCGGCCCGCCCTACCTCAGGGGTTCACTCCAGTTGGCACCGCGGAGGGGATCGCACCGTCGTGAGGCAGCCGTGCCGGGCGCAAAAGCAAGACGCCCGGCGGCTGCCGGGCGTCGTGTCAAACCGAGAACCTAACGATCAGGCGGAGCGGCGACGGCGGGCCGCACCCAACCCAAGCAGACCGAGGCCGATCAGCGCCAGCGACGTCGGCTCCGGCACCGCGGTGTAGAACTTGAACGGATCGTTGCTGGCGTACTGCCAGTTGTTCGACCCGGTAGTCGTCCCCGGGTTGTAGTTCACGTTCTGCTCGATCTCGCTCGTGCCGGCGAAGTTCGTGCACGACACATTCGCATTCGCGAGGTCCGCCGCCGTGCACACTTCCGCCGCATCCGCGGCGGCAACGCCACCGAACAAGTCCTCGTTGAAGTCGTTCATGTACGCCAACGGGCCTGCGTTGTACGACGGCCCCGCGAACAGCAGATTAAGCCCGAGAAACGCTTCGGTGTTGCTCGACGTGATCAGTTGAGTCAGGTCTGTCGCGGTGTAGGCATAACCCTCCGTGCCGAGTCCCAGCTTGCCCCACAGCGTACCGGCGGTCGCCGAATTGATGCTGTTCAGCAAAGATCCACCGGTATTCAGCTGCGAGGCGCCCGTGTACAGCGCGAACATCTCGCCCGCAGCCAGGAAGCCAAACGGGTCGGTGCCCGCCCCGAGCGTGATGATTGCGTTGGTCGGAACTACGGCGTTCACGTTAAGGACTTCCTGCACGAAGTACCCGCGGAAGCGATCCCCGGCGGAGGTGCTCCACACCTCCGTGCCCTGATTGGGGCTGTCGATGTTCTGGATGTTCAGAATACCGATGAACAGATCCCCTTGACTGATGTTGCCGATCACGTCGCGCCGCACGCGCTGGTAACCCGCCGGATCCCCCGCGATGGCGGCCTCGCAGGTCGCAGCCGTGCAGGCGGTCGACGCGCGGAACAGCGTCTCGAAGTTCTGGAAGTAGATGCCGTTGAAGCCATCGCCGAAGGTCGGCGCTGCCTGGGCACTCACTCCAGCCAATGCCGACGCGGCGAGTACCGCACTCGCACACGCCTTGCGGATCGTCGTCATGTTGAACTCCTTCTGGGCCATGGGGGACCTGTTTGCTTGCCGAGAACAGCGGCTACCTGCCGCGTGTCGATCATCTAGCAGAACGCGTGCCAACCGGACGGGGGGAGCAACTCAACCTGTTGTTCTGTCTGGCAAATTTTCCGAACCGAGCTTCGGGTTGCCGTCTGCGAGATATCGACCTGTAAAGCGGATCGACATCCGTCGCCTACCAGTCGAGTCAGGGTCGCGGACGGTGCCCCCGACTTTCCGTCATTGTGGTCCGAGGCGTACGCCCGCAGTCTGCATTTGCGCCGCGAGCCCAACTTGCGGGCGCGACGCGGGGCCCACGCCCGCAAGCCTGAACGCGCACTTCGCGGCAAGCGCTTCCGTCCCCGCCGCGCGCCGCGCTGCTAGAGGAACCGGACGGCGAACTTCCCTGGGGGCCAACCTTGCCACACATACATTGGGTCTCCGCGCGTGCCACTTGCCGGCGGGATACAGCCCTGGGCGCAGTTGTCGACGTGCCTTACATGGGCCTGCCGCGGCATGCGTGCGCCCTGCCAACCGGCGAGCTCCACTTGTGCCCCCCACCGGCTTGGGTGGGCCGGGTGCGAAACGCCAACCTCGACCTTGTGGAAGACGACTGGCGTCACCGACCGAAGATCGGCACTTGCGCCGGGGCGCGCCGCAGCTGAGTGTCAGGCCGGCGTCTTAGTCGCAAGGCCTCCCCCCCACGAACGGGAACCTTGGTCGAAGCCCCACGCGCCGAACGCGCATCGAGCCGAACAGTTGTGCAACTGCCGGAGCCCGCCGATCGTGGACGGATGGTTCCGCCTTCAAACAGCGATGTTAGGCCACACAGTGAGAAGGCGCCGTCGCAGACCCAAAAAGGATGCCCAGCAACTCGCTCTCCTGGGCAGGCGCGAAAGCGTAGGGGTACAGCGACCGCTCGGTGGCGAGGATGTCGAAGCGCCCCGCGTACAGCTCGATCTGCCGCCGCGTGTGCGACAGGTCCAGCGCCATCAGCACCGCCGGCGCGTTGACGCGCGGGCACAGCTTTTCCTCGCCGACGACGCGGAAGTCGAGCATGCGCTTGTAGTAGCCGACGTGGCGCGGGTTGACCTCGATCAGCACGTCGTCGCAGCCGCGGATGCGGTGCGCGTGCAGGTAGGCCATGTGGAACAGGCTGGCCAGCACCTGCTGCGAGTTGCCGTCGACGTCGAGCGCGAGCTTGGTGAACTCGCACACGCGGCGCCCTGCGCGGCGCAGCGCGTCGACCTCGGGACCGAACAGTTCGTCGCACAGCAGCCCGGCCGGCGAGTCGAAGCCCACGGTTAGCGTGCCGACGGCCTCTTCGGCACGGGCGACCACCAGCGTCACGGTGTGCGGGTTGACCGGCTCGTCGGCCTCGGGCGTCAGGTAGCCGCGGTGCGAGTACATGCGGCGCACCAGCTGACGCGCGGCGCGGCGCTGCGTGTCGGCCTGCGCGGCACGGATGCGGAAGGTCTGCGTACCGTCGGCGCGGCCGTGGTCGATGCTCAGCAGCGCCAGCGTGTCCGCGTGGCCGCCGGCGGCCGGCAGTGCGGTGCGCGGCATGTGTATCTGCGGCGCCGCGGGGTGCAGGCCGAACGGGACGACGCCATGCTGCGGTTCGACGACCGACACACTGTTCATGGGCTCTC
This sequence comes from Azohydromonas sp., assembly GCF_035325925.1. Lineage (NCBI taxonomy): Bacteria > Pseudomonadati > Pseudomonadota > Betaproteobacteria > Burkholderiales > Sphaerotilaceae > Azohydromonas > Azohydromonas sp. The sequence continues at coordinate 5,171 of NZ_DAOKZA010000033.1, forward strand.
CCCCTCCACGACCGTAGACACTACCGAACTGGCGTGAATTGTGCCCGCGTCACCCCCCCAACAGCGGGGGGGCTGGTTACAAAAAGCGTCGGCCGTGGCGCAGGCGCGGACGCCTCGTTGCAGGGGCCTGCGGGCGGCCGAAGGGCCAGTGCGTGCTGCGCACGTCCGCCGCAAGCCGGTTCGACGCGCGTTGCGGCGCAGAAATGGCCCCGATTCACCGGTCATCTGCGTCGCCGGCGCTGGCCGCGGGGCGGGGGAGTGGTGTGTCGCACGTCGATGTCGCCGTCGAACGCAAGGGTGGTGTCCCAGGAAGTGGTGTAAGTCCTTCGGTGCGCGGCAAGACGCGCCGGGTGCAGCCCGAAGGGCGTAACCCGTAGCGGCTTGCCGCGCGGCGGCGGCCGTCCCGCTCGGGGTGGCCATCGTGGCCCCGGATAAGGTTGAGGTGCGACCCAACCAACCTGTCCGAAGGAGATTCCACGATGACCGCACCGATCATGACACTGGCCGAACTGGCCGAGAAGGGACCCGATGTCGACGTGCTGCGCCAGATGGTGCAGTTCATGGCCCAGCGCCTCATGGAGATCGACGTCGAGGGCCGCTGCGGCGCCGGCTACGACGAGAAGGCCCCGGGCGCACGCCTGAACAGCCGCAACGGCTACCGCGAGCGGACCTGGGACACTCGCGCGGGCACTGTCGAGCTCAAGATCCCCAGGCTGCGCCGCGGCAGCTACTTCCCCGAGTTCCTGGAGCCGCGCCGCACCGCCGAGAAGGCGCTGGCCGCCGTCATCCAGGAGGCCTACGTCCAGGGCATCTCCACGCGTTCGGTGGACGAGCTGGTCAAGGCGCTGGGCATGAGCGGCGTGTCCAAGAGCGAGGTCAGCCGGCTGTGCGCCGAGCTCGACGAGCGCGTGGGCGCCTTCCTCGAGCGCCCCATCGAGGGCGACTGGCCGTACCTGTGGATCGACGCCACCTACGTCAAGACGCGCGAGGCCGGCCGCATCGTCAGCGTGGCGGTGATAGTGGCTGTTGCCGTCAATACCGACGGCCAGCGCCAGGTGCTGGGCATGAAGGTCGGCGCCAGCGAGGCCGAGCCGTTCTGGACCGAGTTCCTGCGCAGCCTCACGCGGCGTGGTCTTCGAGGGGTCAAGCTCGTCATCAGCGACAGCCATGAGGGCATCAAGGCCGCCGCCGCCAAGGTGCTCAAGGCCACCTGGCAGCGCTGCCGCGTGCACTTCATGCGCAATGCCCTGGCGCACGCCCCGAAGACCCAGCGCCGCATGGTCAGCGCAGCGATTGCCACCGTCTTCGCCCAGGAGACGGCGGCCAACGCGCGCGAGCAGTGGCGTGTCGTGGCCGACCAGCTGCGGGGCAAGTTCCCCAAGATCGGCGCGCTCATGGACAGCGCCGAGCACGAGGTGCTGGCCTACATGGACTTCCCCCGAGCGCACTGGCTGCAGATCCACTCCACCAACCCGCTGGAGCGCCAGAACGCCGAGATCAAGCGGCGTACCGATGTCGTGGGCATCTTCCCCAACGACCGTGCCGTCACGCGCCTGGTGGGCGCCATCTTGCTCGAGCAGAACGACGAGTGGACTTTGCAGCGCCGCTACATGCAGCTTGAGGGCCTGCAGTCGCTCAGCGATACTGCCCAGCCTCGGCTGTCTGCTGTGCAGCGCTGAGACCCGCGTGCATCTCGGCCCTTCCGGGCTGTGGACCTACACCACGCGTTGGGACACGATCAACGCAAGCCACCGACCCCCTCGAATGAGGGGTGGACACACACCGATTGACACAAACACCGGACCCGCATCCGGCAGAGACAACCGGTTCGGTCGTCCAGGCTGCGGTCACGCCGGGTCCAGCCGCGTCGGCCGACCCGGCTCCGTCCGGTCCCGTGCAGACGGAACCCGGGCCAGCCGGCGTCAGCGCCGTTCGAGCAGTTCGCGCACGAAACGCACCGGGATCGAGTAGGTGAGCCCGGTCGGCGTGGACAGCGCCGACTCGCGCGTGCCCTTGATCATCACCATATTGATGACGCCGACCACCTCGCCGGTGTCGGCGTCGAACACCGGGCCGCCGCTGTTGCCGGGGTAGGCCACCGCGTCGAGCTGGTAGACCTCGAAGTTGCCTTCCGAAAGCCGCCGCACCGCGCGCTCGCTGAGCTGGCCGGCCTGCGGCGTGGGCAGCGCCACCGACGTGATCGACGAGATGATGCCGCGGTGCGTGACGTGCGAGTAGCCCAGCAGCCCGCCGATGGGAAACCCGATGAAGGCGATCGACTGCCCTTCGCGGATGCCCGCCGGCTCGGCCAGCGGCAGCGCCGGCACGGCGGCGCCGTCGATGCGCAGCAGCGCCAGGTCGCGCGCGCGGTCGGACGCGACCACGGTGGCGCCGCGCATGCTCCAGTCGCGCGGCCCGCGCCAGACCTGCACGACCTGGCGCGTGCCGGGCTCGCCGGGCTTCGCGTCGGCGTCGCCCGACAGCACGTGGGCGTTGGTCACCACCAGGTTGCCGTCGCCGACCACGAAGCCGGTGCCCTTGAGCGCGAAGCGCGGGCTGGCAGTGGGGTTGAAGGTGCCGACGATGACCACCGACGGCTTGACCCGGGCGACGACGTCGCGCAGGTCCGCGCCGGCCGGTGCGGCCGCGGTCAGCAGCGGCGCGGTCAGCGCCAGCGCGGCGCGGCGGCGCGTCAGCAGGACGGAGGGCATCGCGGCCGTGACGATGGCGCAGTCACACGCGATGGTAGTCGCGGTACCAGGCGACGAAGCGCTCGATGCCCACGTCGATCGACGTGGCCGGCTGGAAGCCCACCCACTCGCGCAGCGCGTCGGTGTCGGCGTAGGTGGCGGGGACGTCGCCGTCCTGCATCGGCAGCAGGCGCTTCTCGGCGGTCATGCCCAGCGCGCGCTCGAGGCTGGCGATGTAGTCGAGCAGCGGCACCGGCTGGTGGTTGCCGATGTTGAACACGCGGTACGGCACGTTGCTGGTGCCGGGGTCGGGCGTGTCGGAGACGAACGCCGGGTCCGGCGTGGCGGCGCGGTCGGCCACGCGCACGACGCCTTCGACGATGTCGTCGACGTAGGTGAAGTCGCGCTGCATGCGGCCGTGGTTGAAGACGTCGATCGGCCGGCCCTCGAGGATGGCCTTGGTGAACAGGAACAGCGCCATGTCGGGCCGCCCCCAGGGCCCGTAGACGGTGAAGAAGCGCAGCCCGGTGGTCGGCAGTCCGTACAGGTGGCTGTAGGTGTGCGCCATCAGCTCGTTGGCCTTTTTCGTGGCGGCGTACAGGCTCACCGGGTGGTCGACGCTGTCGTGCTCGGAGAACGGCAGCCGCGTGTTGCCGCCGTACACGCTGGAGCTCGACGCGTACACCAGGTGCTGCACGCCGTGGTGGCGACAGCCTTCGAGCACGTGCGTGAAGCCGACGACGTTGCTTTCGATGTAGGCGTGCGGGTTGGTCAGCGAGTAGCGCACGCCGGCCTGCGCGGCGAGGTGGATCACGCGGTCGAAGCGCTCGCGCGCGAACAGCGCGTCCATGCCGGCGCGGTCGGCGACGTCGAGCTTGACGAAGCGGAACCCCGGCTGGCGCTCCAGCCGGGCGAGGCGCGCCTGCTTCAGCGCGACGTCGTAGTAGTCGTTCAGGTTGTCGAGCCCGACCACCTCGTCGCCGCGCGCCAGCAGGCGCTGCGCGGTGTGCATGCCGATGAAGCCGGCGGCGCCGGTGAGCAGGTATTTCATCTTGGGTGGCCGATCTGGCTTGTCGTCGTTCGGGTTGCCGGCGGGCGTCGCGCGATTATCCGCAGCCCGCTCCGGCCGCCTCGGCGATACGTCACGTGATCGGCGGGCGCATCGGCGCCCATTCACGGGGTTGCCGGCGTCGTCGGTCGGTGGCACGCTGCGGCGCAGGTCCCGGTCGATTCGGCGTGCGCCGAACGCCGGTTGCATGAAGCAGTTGGCGGCGCGAGGTGGGCGACGCGGGGCCGGCGGGCGTATGCTCGGGCGCCGGCGGGCCGGGTGAGGCGCACGGGCGGGCGCGCACACCGGGCCGATCGTTCGGGCAGGAAGGTCCGGAACCCGCGCAAACCCGTCGGGAAACTTGACATTCACGGTTTCGATCATCACGAAGTCGTTCAGGATCAACAACTTGGGCTCGAGGTCCGATAATTGCTTCCGGTTGCATTGACATCTTGAGTACCAGCATGCACGACCAGCCGAAGCCGCCCGCCGACACGCCCGACCTGGGCCGGCGGCGCTTCACCCGCGCCGGCACCGCCGTGCCGGTGGTGCTCGGGGCCCTGTCGAGCAAGCCGGTGCTCGGCGCGTCGCTGACGCATTGCACGGTGTCGGGGCAGGTGTCGGGCAACCTGTCGCGCCAGGGGCTGGCCGAGGATTGCGTGGTCGGGCTGTCTCGGGGTGACTGGCTCTCGGCGTCGGCCTGGCCGTCACCGTTCGTCAAGGGCACGCAGCCGCAGGCGACCAACTGCAGCTTCACCGGCGGCGTCCGGTTGCGTGGGACCAACTTCAACGGCTACACGCCCGGTGGCGGCGTTCCGGCGCTGACCGCGACTTTCTACAACCGCACCGTGGGGAGCCCGCCGGTGTGCACCATGGACACGACGACCAGCACCAATCCCGCCACGATGCTGCAGGTGCTGGCCAGTGCGGATCCGAGCGACACGGCATTGACCGATCTATACCGTCTGGCGCGCGCGGTCGTCACGTCGCTGCTGAACGCGCAGGAAGCCTTCAACTCGGGGCTGAGCTACCCGGTGACGGCGCACACGATCATCGCGATGTACAACGCCACCTGCACCGGCGGCTCGTACTGGGTGACCGCAAGCAAGTCGTGGCCGCGAGGCCGCGTGATCGAGTACCTCGAGAGCCTGTACCCGCTGGCGTAGACTCGCTCGCATGAGTGAGTGGCCGAGGCCCGGCCCGACGCCGGATGCGGCGGCCGACCCTGCAACTGCGAGGCACCGCCCCGACGGGGCGTCCCGCACCCACCCACCCGACGACGGCAGTTGCACCGGCACGCGGTGGCGCATCGCTGCCGACGCGAGTCCCGACATGCGTCGCTGGGGCGACGAGGTGGTGGTGCACCACGCCCTGTCGAACGACACCTACCGGTTGTCGGCGCAAGCCGGCGAGGCGCTGGCGGCGCTGACGACGTCCGGCGGCATCGTCGCCGACGACCCGGCCGATCCGCACCGCGACGCCTGCCTGGTGGCGCTGGCGGACCTCGGGTTCGTCACCCGGTGCTGACGCTGGGGCAACTCGACGCGCGCGCGCTGTCGCGGCGCCTGCGTGACGGCCTGTCGCTGGCGACGGGGCCGCTGCGGTTTCGCGTGCAGTCGCCGCTGGGCAGTGTGGCGCGCGGGCTGCATCGGCTGTACGCGGCGACGCCGCTGCGCGAAGAAGCCGGCTTCCACGACTTCCACGTCCAGTTGCTGCCGGGGCGCGGCCCGCGGCGCTGGCTGCGGCCGCAGGTCGAGTTCCTCGTCGACGGCCACGCGCCGTTCAAGCCGCTGCCCGCCGCGCAGGCCTTCGCGATGCTCGAGTGGGGCATGAACTGGTGCGTGGCCGCCCGCGCGCACCACTACCTGCTGCTGCACGCGGCGGTGCTCGAGCGGCACGGTCGTGCGGTCGTTCTGCCCGGCGACCCCGGCGCGGGCAAGAGCACGCTGACCGCCGCGCTGATGCTGGCCGGCTGGCGGCTGTTGTCGGACGAGATCACCATGGTCGACCGCGACGACGCCCTGCTGGTGCCGCTGGCGCGACCCGTGAGCCTGAAGAACCGGTCGATCGACGTGATCCGTGCACGCGAACCCGCCGCGGTGCTCGGCGACGTCGCGGCCGACACGCACAAGGGCACGGTGTCGCACCTGCGCCCGAGCGCGCACAGCGTGGCGCGCATGGACGAGAAGGCGCGCGCGGCCCACGTCGTGTTCCCGCGCTGGCGCGCCGGCGCCACCACCCGCCTGCACCCACGCCCGAAGGCCGACGCGTTCATGCACAACGCCACCCACGCCTTCAACTACAGCCTGCTCGGCCGCCTGGGCTTCGAGCTGAACGCCGCGCTGATCGACGCCTGCGACTGCTGGGACTTCGAGTACGCCGACCTCGACGACGCGCTGCGCGTGTTCGAGGACCTCGTCGCATGATCCCCGCGGCGGCGAAGCTGCTGCACGCGCTGCGCGAGCCGGCGGCGATGGCCGGCTTCGGCGACGACGACTGGGACCTCGTCGTGCGCCAGGCCGCCGCGGCCGGGCTGCTGGGCCGGCTGGCGGCGCTGGCGCGGCAGGCGGGCGTGGACGGCGCGATCCCGGTGCCGGTGCAGCGCCACCTGACCGCGCACCGCACGATCGCCGAGCAGCAGCAGCGTGCGGTGCGCTGGGAGCTCGTCCACCTGTCGAAGGCGCTCGACGAATTGCCCGGCCCGGTGCTGCTGCTCAAGGGCGCGGCGTACGCGGCGGCCGACCTGCCGCCGGCGCCGGGGCGGCTGTTCTCGGACATCGACCTGATGGTGCCGAAGGACCAGCTCGGCGCCGCCGAGCCGGCGCTGATGCTCGGCGGCTGGCACGCCAGCCACCACGACGCCTACGACCAGCGCTACTACCGGCAGTGGATGCACGAACTGCCGCCGATGGTGCACATCCGCCGCCAGACGGTGATCGACCTGCACCACGACCTGCTGCCCGAGACGGCGCGCATCCGCACGCGCCCCGACCTGATCCTCGCGGCGGCGACGCCGCTGGCCGCGTTCGCGCGCTTCTCGATCCCGTCGCGGCCCGACCAGGTGCTGCACAGCGCGACGCACCTGTTCCACGAAGGCGAGTGGCAGCACGGGCTGCGCGACCTCGTGGACCTCGACGCGCTGCTGCGCGCCTACGCCGCCGAGCCGGGCTTCTGGGACCGGCTGCTGCAGCGCGCCGCGGCGCTGAACCTGGGACGACCGCTGTACCACGCGCTGCGCTGCGCCGAACGCATCCTCGCCACGCCGGTGCCCGCCGACGTGCTGGCGCGCTGCCCGGCGGCGCCGTCGCCGCCGGTGCGCGCGCTGATGGACCGGCTGTTCACCGCCGCGTTCGCCACCGCCCACCACAGCATGCGCCTGCCGCTGTCGGCGCCGGCGGAGTTCGTGCTCTACGTGCGCAGCCACTGGCTGCGCATGCCGCCGCACCTGCTGCTGCCGCACCTGCTGCGCAAGTCGTGGAAGCGGCGCACCGAAGGCTGGTTCGAGCGCGGCAGGAAGTCGTCGGGCGACGGGGCGCCGATAATGCGCCCCGACCGATGACCGTTTCCGTCCCCTCGCCCACCGCCTTCCGCCACCGCCTGCGCGTGTACTGGGAAGACACCGACGCCGGCGGCGTGGTGTTCTACGCCAACTACCTGAGGTTCTTCGAGCGCGCGCGCACCGAGTGGCTGCGTGCGCTGGGCTTCGGGCAGCAGGCGCTGAAGGACCGGCACGCGCTGATGTTCGTCGTCGCCGCCACCGCGGTGCGCTACCTGCGTCCGGCGCGGCTCGACGACGAACTCGACGTGACGGTGGGCGTCACCGCCGCCGGCCGCGCCACGCTGGACATCGCGCAGCAGGCCTGGCGCGGCGACACGCTGCTGGCCGAGGGCGAGATCCGCATCGGCTGCGTCGACGCCGCCACCTTCGCGCCGCGGCGCATCCCCCAGCCGATCGCCGACGCGGCGACGTTGCACGCCCTTCCCCGATGAACCAGGACATGTCGATCGTCTCGCTGGTGCTGCAGGCCAGCGTCGTGGTGCAGATCGTGATGGCCGGCCTGCTCGCCGTCTCGCTGGCGAGCTGGACGGTGATCTTCGGCAAGCTGTTCGGCCTGAAGCGCGTGCGCGCGCGCAACGACGGCTTCGAGCGCGACTTCTGGTCGGGGCGCAACCTCAACGAGCTGCACCAGGCGGCGGTGGCGCGCGCCGCCGGCGACGGCGCGCCGATGGAGCGCATCTTCGCCAGCGGCATGCGCGAGTTCCTGAAGCTGCGCGAGAAGCGCCTCGACGCCGCGGCGCAGCTCGACGGCGCGCGCCGCGCGATGCGCGCGAGCTTCCAGCGCGAGCTCGACATGATCGAGAGCCACCTGAGCTTCCTCGGCTCGGTGGGTTCGGTGAGCCCGTACGTCGGGCTGTTCGGCACCGTGTGGGGCATCATGCACGCCTTCGTCGGGCTGGCGAACCTGCAGCAGGTGACGCTGGCCACCGTCGCGCCGGGCATCGCCGAGGCGCTGGTGGCCACGGCGCTGGGGCTGTTCGCGGCGATCCCCGCGGTGGTCGCGTACAACCGCTTCGCGCGCGACATCGACCGCATCGCGATCCAGCTCGAGACCTTCATCGAGGAGTTCTCGAACATCCTGCAGCGCAACGCCAGCGTGCCGCCGCCCGCGCCCGCGGCGCCTGCCGCGGCGTCGAGGTTCTGACCATGCCGCAGCTCGCAGGACGTGGCGGCGCGCGGCGCCGGCGCACGATGAACGAGATCAACATGGTGCCGTTCATCGACGTGATGCTGGTGCTACTGATCATCTTCATGGTCAGCGCGCCGCTGATCACGGTCGGCGTGGTCGACCTGCCCAGCGTCGGGCGCGCGCAGCAGCGCGCGCCGAGCGTGGTCGAGGTGATCGTCGACGCCGACGAGCGGCTGCGGCTGAAGGTCGACGGCAGGAACGAGGAATCGGTGGCGCTGCCGCAGCTGGCCGCGCGCGTCGAGCAGGCGCAGGGCGGCAACGCGCAGGTGCCGGTGGTGATCTCGGCCGACCGCAACGTCAAGTACGACGCCGTCGTGCGCGTGATGGACCGGCTCCAGCGCGCCGGCGTGCAGCGCGTCGGGCTGGCGGTGCGGCAGGCCGGCTGACCGCCACCCGCAAGTCGTCGCGATGAACCCCGCGCTGCCCGCCGACCCGCTCAAGCCGGCGAGCCCCGACCGGCTCGGCCCGGGCGCGGCGTTCGCCGTCGGCGCGCACCTGGCGCTGGTCGGCGCGCTGGCGCTGGGGCTGCAGTGGCGCAGCCACGACCCGACGCCGGTGGCCGCCGAGCTGTGGGCCGCGGTGCCGCAGTTCGCCGCGCCACCGGCGCCACCGCCCGCACCCGCACCGACGCCGGCCGAACCCGCGCCGGCCCCGGCCCCCCCGCCCGCGCCGGCGCCGCCGCCGGCCGAGCCGCCGCCGCGCCGCGACGCCGACATCGCGATCGAAAAGGAGCGCGAGCGCCAGGCCGAGCAGCTGCGCCGGCAGCAGGCCGAGCAGGCGCGGCGCGAGCGCGAGGCGCAGCGCCTGCGCGACCAGCGCGAACGCGCCGAGGCCGAGAAGCGCCAGCGCGACGAACGCGCCAGGCGCGAAGCGCAGGCGCAACGCGAGGCCGAGGTGAAACGCCAGCGCGAACTCGAACAGCGCCGCCGCGAGGAGCAGGCGCAGCAGCAGCGCATCGAGCAGCAGCGCCAGCAGAACCTCGCGCGGCTGCGCGAGCTGGCGCAGCAGCCCGGCAGCGGCAGCGCGTCGTCCACCGGCGCGGCGGCGCGCGACGCCGGCCCGTCGGCGAGCTACGCCGGGCGCATCGTCGCGCGCGTGAAGCCGAACATCATCTTCACCGACGACGTGCCGGGCAACCCGGCCGCCGAGGTCGAACTGCGCACCCTGCCCGACGGCAGCATCGTCGCGCGGCGCATCGTGCGCAGCAGCGGCGTGCCGGCCTGGGACGACGCGGTGCTGCGCGCCATCGACCGCACCGCGGTGCTGCCGCGCGACGTCGACGGGCGCGTGCCGTCGTCGATCGTCATCGTCTTCCGTCCAAGGGACTGAACGCCGCGGCTCCAGGGCTGCCCGCGCAGCCCTGGACGGCGTTCAGGCCGCGAGCTCTGCGAGCGGCACGAAGCCCGCGGCTCCAGGGCTGCCCGCGCAGCCCTGGACGGCGTTCAGGCCGCGAGCTCCGCGAGCGGCACGAACCCTGCGGCCCCGATGGTCGACGCCGTCGGACGCAGGCGACCCAGGCCGCGCTGCGCGCCTGCGCTGGCTCGACGACCTGCCCTGCGCAGCACCGCCGCCGCACTTCACCCGTTGGGCCGGTAGCGCCGCAGCACGTGGTACCCGGGCCCCGCCGGCCCGCCGGACTCGACGAGCACGAACTCGTGCACGGTCCAGCGGCAGTCCAGCGGCGTGTCGGGCGGCCGCGCGCCGGGGGCACGGCGCGCCAGCGTCACGTGCGGCCGGTAGGCACGCGCTTCGGGGCGATGGCCCAGCGCGCGCAGCGTGCCGGCCGTCGCCGCGTGCAGCGCGAACAGCGCCGGCGGCGGGTCGTCGACGCCGGCCACCGCCAGAGCCCCCGACCACGGCAGCACCGGCCCCAGGTGCAGTTCGAACGCCGGCCCGCGCCAGGCCAGCGCGTCGCGCAGCGCCGGCAGCGCGCCGCGCGGCACCGCGCCGAGAAAGTGCAGCGTGATGTGCAGGTCGTGCGGCGCGACGAGCCGCGCCGACGCCGGCCAATGCCAGCGGTCGCGCCAGCGCACCAGCGTGCGGCGGACGCCGGCGTCTGGCCACAACGCGACGAACAGGCGAGCGCTCGCGTCGGTGCAGGCGCCGCGCGCGGCGCTGGCGTCGGCCGGCGGGCCGACGCGGTTTGCGCGGTCGGCGCGGTTCGCACCGCCCGCGGCGGGCGCCGCGCCGACGCTGGTACGCGATGTCTCGTCGGCGGCGGGCATCGCGCGAGGCTAACCGAGCGCCGGGGCACCCGTGTCGCGCGGCGGGCGCGCGTGCAGTCGGTCGGGTGCCGCGGGCGGGGCGCCTCAAGTGCGCGCCCGCGCGGCCGAAACCGCAGCAGGGGCGCGACGCGCTGTCGCGCCGTCCTGTGGCTTCTTCCCCCTGCCGACGAGCCCACCATGAAGCGACTGCTGCCTTCGCTGCCCCGGCGCTCCGAGCGAGCGCCCCTCCACGCGCCGCTGGCCGCGCCGCGGTCGTTCGACCGGCTGGGCACCCGGCTCGGCGCCGGCTTCGCCGCGGTGCTCGCGGTCGTCGTGCTCGCCGCGGCGCTGGCGGTGATGCAGCTGTGGCGCATCGCCGAGCACAACGCCGAGGTCGTGAGGCACACCGAGCGGCTGGCGCTGGTCAAGCGCTGGACCGCGCTGGTGCACGCCAACCTCGACCGCGCGATGCACGCCACCGCGCTCGACGCGGCCACCGGCGACGACGAGTCGGTGCGCTCTCGGCTGGCGCCGCTGGCCGGGCGGCTCGCCGAGGACATGGCCCCGGTGGCCACGCGCGCCAGCGAGCTGCAGGAGCAGCTGCTGGCGTCGGTGGGCACCGACGACACCGACACCGCCGCGCTGGTCGCGCGCGTCAACGAGCAGCGCCAGCGTTTCGTCGCGCTGCGCGCGCAGATCCGCGACGACATCCAGATGGGCGAGCCGCCGACGCGCATCGACACCGACTTGGTGCCGCTGGCGCAGGGCATGGTCGCCGCGCTCGACGCGCTGGGCGCGCACTTCGAGGCGCGCGTGCGTGCCGCCACCGACACGATGTCGGCCGTCGTGCAGCGCACCCTGACGGTGCTCGCGGCCGGCAGCGCGGCCGCGCTGCTCGTCGGCGGCCTGGTGGCGTGGCGCACGACGCGCTGGATCACCCGCCCGGTGCGCGACGCGGTGGCGGTGGCGCAGGGCATCGCCGGCGGCGACCTGGCGGCCGTCGTGCGCGTCGACCGCCACGACGAGCTCGGCGCGCTGCAGCGTTCGCTGGCCGAGATGCAGGCCGCGCTGACGCGACTGGTCGGCGGCATCCGCGACAGCGCCGACAGCATCCGCACCGCCAGCGGCGAGGTCGCCGCCGGCAACCAGGACCTGAGCCGGCGCACCGAACAGGCGGCGGCCAGCCTGCAGCAGACCGCCAGCTCGATGCAGCAGCTCACCGGCACGGTGCACCACAGCGCCGACGCGGCCGCCCAGGCCAGCCGGCTCGCGCTGTCGGCCGCCGAGGTCGCGCGCCGCGGCGGCAGCGTGGTGTCGCAGGTGGTCGCGACGATGGACGAGATCCACGCCAGCAGCCGCCAGATCGCCGACATCATCGGCGTCATCGACGGCATCGCGTTCCAGACCAACATCCTCGCGCTCAACGCCGCGGTCGAGGCGGCGCGCGCCGGCGAGCAGGGCCGCGGTTTCGCGGTGGTCGCCGGCGAGGTGCGCAGCCTGGCACAGCGCAGCGCCGAGGCGGCCAGGCAGATCAAGGCGCTGATCGGCAGCAGCGTCGAGCGCGTCGAGGCCGGCTCGAAGCTGGTCGGCGACGCCGGCGCGACGATGCAAGAGATCGTCGCCAGCGTCCAGCGCGTGACCGACATCGTCGGCGAGATCAGCGCCGCCACCGGCGAGCAGCGCACCGGCATCGGCGAGATCAACACCGCCGTCGGCCAGCTCGACCAGATGACGCAGCAGAACGCCGCGCTGGTCGAGCAGAGCACCGCGGCGGCCGAGAGCCTGCGCACGCAGGCGCACCGGCTGGCCGAGACGGTGGCGGTGTTCCGGCTGCAGGCGGCGGGGGCGGCGGCCTGAGCGCCGCGGGCCTCAGCCCTGCGCCTGGTCGGCGCGCGGCTGGTCCTCGAGCGGCCAGTCGCGGATGTAGGCCTTGAGCATGCGGTTCTCGAAGTCCTGCGCGTCGACCACCGCCTTCGCGACGTCGTAGAAGCTGATCACGCCCATCAGCGTGCGCCCGTCCATCACCGGCGTGTAGCGCGCGTGGCGCTGCAGCATGATGCGGCGCACCTCGTCGAGCTCGGTCTCGAGCGTGCAGGTCAGCGGCGCGTCGTCCATCGCGGTGCGCACCAGCGTGTCGCCGACCCTGCCGCCGTTCTTCACGACGCTGGCGATGACCTCGCGGAACGTCAGGATGCCGGTGAGGTCGCCGTGGTCCATCACCACCAGCGAGCCGATGTCGTTGTCGGCCATCGTCTGGATCGCCTGCCACAACGGCTGGTCGGGCGGGACCGTGAACAGCGTGCCGCCCTTGACACGCAGGATGTCGCTGACCTTCATGCTCCACTCTCCTCGCCCGTGTCCCCGGGGCCTCGCCGGGCCAATATAGCCCACAATCGCCCGACGACGACAGCCCCGGATCAACCCATGCCCGGCCCCTCGGACCCCGGTTTCGACACCCTCGCGCTGCATGCCGGCGCCGCGCCCGACCCCGCCACCGGCGCGCGCGCGGTGCCGATCCACCTGAGCACGAGCTTCGTGTTCGAGAACAGCGAGCACGCCGCGAGCCTGTTCAACATGGAGCGCAGCGGCCACGTCTACAGCCGCATCAGCAACCCGACCAACGCGGTGCTCGAGGAGCGCGTGGCTGCGCTCGAGGGCGGCGCCGGCGCGATCGCCACCGCCAGCGGCCAGGCCGCGCTGCACCTGGCGATCGCGACGCTGGCCGGTGCCGGCAGCCACCTGGTGGCCAGCACCGCGCTGTACGGCGGCAGCCACAACCTGCTGCACTACACGCTGCGGCGCTTCGGCATCGAGACCACGTTCGTGCGCCCCGGCGACCTCGACGGCTGGCGCGCCGCGATCCGGCCGAACACGCGGCTGCTGTTCGGCGAGACGCTGGGCAACCCGGGGCTGGACGTGCTCGACGTCGCGGCGGTGGCGGCGATCGCGCACGACGCGAGGCTGCCGCTGCTGGTCGACAGCACGTTCACGACGCCGTGGCTGATGAAGCCCTTCGAGCACGGCGCCGACCTCGTCTACCACAGCGCGACCAAGTTCCTCTCGGGCCACGGCACCGTGGTCGGCGGCGTGCTGGTCGACGGCGGCGCCTTCGACTGGGACCGCTCGGGGCGCTTCCCCGAGCTGAGCGAGCCGTACACCGGCTTCCACGGCATGGTGTTCACCGAGGAGAGCACGGTGGGCGCGTTCCTGCTGCGCGCGCGCCGCGAGGGCCTGCGCGACTTCGGCGCGTGCATGAGCGCGCACACCGCGTGGCTGGTGCTGCAGGGGCTCGAGACGCTGCCGCTGCGCATGGCGCGCCACGTCGACAACACGCGCAAGGTCGTCGCTTTCCTCGCCGCGCAACCGATGGTCGCGTCGGTCGGTTACCCCGAACTCGAAACGCACCCCAGTCACGCGCTGGCCAAGCGGCTGCTGCCGCGCGGCTGCGGCAGCGTGTTCAGCTTCGACCTGAAGGGCTCGCGCCGGCAGGGGCAGGCGTTCATCGAGGCGCTCGCGCTGTTCAGCCACCTCGCCAACGTCGGCGACTGCCGCTCGCTGGTGATCCACCCGGCGAGCACGACGCACTTCCGCATGGACGACGCGGCACTCGCCGCGGCCGGCATCGGCCCGGGCACGATCCGGCTGTCGATCGGCCTGGAGGACCCCGACGACCTGATCGAGGACCTCAAGCGCGCGTTCAAGGCCGCGCACAAGGCCGGGTGAGGCGACGATGAAGCTCGACGTGCACGGCCGCGCCGCCTACGCCTACACCGGCGGCAAGCCCTTCGACGCGGCCCGGCCCACGGTGGTGTTCGTGCACGGCGCGCTGCACGACCACAGCTGCTGGACGCTGCTGGCGCGCTGGTGCGCGCACCACGGCCGCAGCGTGCTGGCGGTGGATCTCCCAGCGCACGGGCGCAGCGAGGGCCCGCCGCTGCCCGACGTCGAGGCGCTCGCCGACTGGCTGCTCGCGCTGCTCGACGCCGCGGGCGTGTCGCGTGCCGCGCTGGTCGGCCACAGCATGGGCTCGCTGGTCGCGCTCGAGGCCGCCGGGCGCGCGCCGCAGCGCGCCGAGCGCCTGGTGCTGATGGGCACGGCGTACCCGATGCAGGTCTCCGAGACGCTGCTGGCCACCGCGCAGGCGGACCCGCGCCGCGCGATCGACATGGTCACCGCGTGGTCGCACGCGTCGACGGCGGCGAAGCCCTCGTTCCCCGGGCCGGGCATGTGGCTGCACGGCAGCAACCGCGCGCTGATGCGCCGCATGCAGGACGGCTGGCGCGAGCTGAACCTGTTCCACCACGAGTTCTCGACCTGCGACCGCTACCGCGGCGGCGAGGCGGCGGCGGCGAAGGTGGCCTGCCCGGTGTCGTGCATCCTCGGCCGCGTCGACCAGATGACCGCGCCGCAGCGCGCGCGCGACCTGGCGCAGGCGCTGAACGCGCAGGTGCACGTCGTGCAGGCGGGGCACAACATGATGGCCGAGGCGCCCGACGCGGTGCTGCGCGCCTTGCGCGACGCGTTGGGCTGACCGGCTACGCCGCGATCCCCGGCTCGGCGGCGAGCAGGTCGGCCAGCGTCAGCTGGCCCAGCCGCGTCGCGGCGCGGAAGCGCGCGCTGACGGTGGTCGGCGACAGCAGCAGCGCGTCGACCAGCGGCTGCGCCGGCGTGGCCTGCGGTTCGCACAGCAGCGTGTAGCGCTGCATGCCGTCCTCGTCGAGGCGGCCGACCCAGTCGAGCGCGGCCAGCGTGTCGAGCACCGGCTCGACCTGCAGCGGGTCCAGCCGCAGCTGCGCCGCCAGGTCGTGCAGCGACATCCCGTGGCGCGGGGTCGCGCGCGCGAGCTGCAGCACGCCCAGCAGTTCGAGCGCGAGGTCGAAGCGGTGGCCGGGCGTCGCGGCACGCCGCGCGACGCGCATCGACAGGCTCGGCGCGTACGCCGCGATCACCGCGCCGAGCAGCACGATGACCCACACCGCGTACACCCACAGCAGCAGCACCGGCAGCGCCGCGGCGGCGCCGTAGATCGCCGCGGTGGCCGGGAACGCGCCGACGTACCAGGCCATCGCGCGCTTGGCCAGCTCGATGCCCAGCGCGACGAACAGCCCGCCGGCCCAGGCGTGGCGCCAGCGCACGTGGGTGTTCGGCACGAAGTGGAACAATCCGGCCATCAGCGCCGCGAGCAGCGCGAAGTCGGCGCTGCCGAGCAGCCACGCGGCGCCGCCCGACAGCGGGCCGACCCAGCCGCGCGACGCCGACAGCGCGTACGACGACGCCGTCAGGCTCACCGCGAGCACGATCGGCCCCAGCGTCAGCGCGCCCCAGTAGATCAGCATGCGCTGGCCGAACGGGCGCGGGCGGCGCACGCGCCAGATCGTGTTCAGCGTGCGGTCGATGGTCAGCATCAGCGCCAGCGCGGTGACCAGCAGCACCGCGAGGCTGACGCCGCCCAGCGCCAGCGCGCGCTCGGCGAAGCGCGTCAGCGCCAGCAGCACCGGACGCGCGATCTCGCCCGGCAGCAGCGCAGGCAGCACCGTGGTCTCGAACGAGCGGCGCAGCCCGGCGAGCATCGGCGACGCCGAGAACACCGTGAACACCACGGTGATCAGCGGCACCAGCGCGAACAGCGTCGTGAAGGTCAGGCTGCTGGCGGTCAGGCTCAGGTGGTCCTCGCGGAAGCGCTGGCGCAGCGTGGCCAGCGTGGCCAGCCACGGCCAGTCGTGCAGCGTGTCGAGCAGCTCGGCCAGGCGCACACGCCCCTGCGCCGCGAAGCGCACCAGCCAGGCGTGGGGCGACGGCATGCGGCCTATGATGCCAGCCATGGACGCGACCCCTGCCCCGGCCGCCGCGCCGGTCGACGACGTGGTGCGCTTGACGCGCGCGCTCGCGGTGGGCGGGCTGCTGGCGATGATCGTGCTCGGGCTGGCGTGGGAGCTGTGGCTGGCGCCCACCGGCAACCGCACCTGGGCGCTGAAGGTGCTGCCGCTGGCGATCCCGATCGGCGGGCTGCTCAGACACCGCATGTACACCTACCGCTGGCTGAGCCTGCTGGTGTGGCCGTACGTCGCCGAGGGCGTGGTGCGCGCGACCACCGAGCGCGGCACCTCGGCGCTGCTGGCCGCGTTGCAGGTGCTGCTGTGCGTGCTGGTGTTCGCCGCCTGTGCGCTGCACGTGCGCTGGCGGCTGCGCGGCGGCGGCGCGAAGGAGGCCTCGCGATGAACGCCTCGACCCTGCCCGACCGCCTGCGCGACATCGTCGGCGCCGGCCACGTGCTCACGCGCGACGGCGGCGCCGACCTCGCCGCCTTCGAGACCGACTGGCGGCGCCGCTGGCACGGCCGTGCGCTGGCCGTCGTGCGCCCGGGCACGCCCGCCGAGGTGGCCACCGTCGTGCGCGCCTGCGCCGACGCCGGCGTCGCGGTGGTGCCGCAGGGCGGCAACACCGGACTGGTCGGCGGCGGCGTGCCCGACGACAGCGGCACGCAGGTGCTGCTGAGCCTGACGCGGCTGAACCGCGTGCGCGAGCTCGACGCGGCGAACCTGACGATCACCGTCGACGCCGGCTGCGTGCTGCACGCGGTGCAGCGGGCCGCCGCCGACGCCGGGCTGCTGTTCCCGCTGAGCCTGGCCGCCGAGGGCAGCGCGACGATCGGCGGCAACCTGGCGACCAACGCAGGCGGCACGCAGGTGCTGCGCTACGGCAACGCGCGCGCGCTGTGCCTGGGACTCGAGGTGGTGACGCCGCTGGGCGAGCTGTGGGACGGGCTGTCGGGGCTGCGCAAGGACAACACCGGCTACGACCTGCGCGACCTGTTCGTCGGCAGCGAGGGCACGCTGGGCGTGATCACCGCCGCGACGCTGCAGCTGTTCCCGCGCCCGGCGGCGGTGATGACCGCGCTGGCCGCCTGCGACTCGATCGGCGCCGCGGTGCGCCTGCTCGAGCTGGCGCGCACGCGCCTGGGCGCGGGCCTGACCGGCTGCGAGGCGATGAACCGCCTCTCGCTCGACCTGGTGTCGCGCCACTTCGCGCAGCTGCCGCGGCCGTTCGCCGGACGCGAGACGCCGCCGTGGACCGTGCTGCTCGAGCTGTCCGACGGCGAGAGCGAGGCGCACGCGCGCGACGCCTTCGAGGCGCTGCTCGCCGACGCGCTCGACGCCGGCGTGATCGGCGACGCGGTGGTCGCCGAGAGCCTCGCGCAGTCGAAGGCGCTGTGGCAGCTGCGCGAGTCGATCCCGCTGGCGCAGGCCGAGGAAGGGCTGAACGTCAAGCACGACATCGCGCTGCCGGTGTCGCGCATCGCCGCGTTCGTCGCCGCCACCGACGCCGCGCTCGCCGCCGCGTTCCCCGGCGTGCGGCTGGTCGACTTCGGCCACCTCGGCGACGGCAACCTGCACTACAACGTGCAGGCGCCCGCGGGCGTCGACGCCGCGGCGTTCCTGCGCGACCACGAGCGCGCGGTGAACGCGCTGGTGTTCGACGCGGTGGCCGCGCACGGCGGCACGTTCTCGGCCGAACACGGCATCGGCGCGCTCAAGCGCGACGAGCTGGCGCGGCGCAAGGACGCGGTGGCGCTGCGCATGATGCGCGCGATCAAGGCCGCACTCGACCCGCAGGGCGTCATGAACCCGGGCCGGGTGCTGTAGCGCCGGCCTGCGCGTGCAGCCAGGCCACGAAGGCCTGCACCTCGGCGCGCGCCGCGCCGGCATCGGACGTCAGCACGTGGTAGCTGCGCGGCGAGACGTGCCGTGTGTCGAACGGCGCCACCAGCCGGCCGTCGTCGATCAGCGCGTCGACCAGCGGCGAGCGCCCGAGCGCGACGCCGTGGCCGTTGACCGCGGCCTGGATCAGCTGGTCGTACAGCGAGTGATGCAGCGTGCCGGCCGGCTGCAGCCGCTCGAGCCCGACCGCGCGCAGCCACAGCGGCCACTCGGCGTACGGCGTCTGGCCCTCGTCGTGCAGCGCGAGCAGCACGTGGTGGCGCAGGTCCTGCGGCTGCGCCAGCGGGCGCGCCGGGTCGCCGAGCAGCCGCGGGCTGCACACCGGGAACACGACCTCGCCGAACAGGCGTGACACCGTGTCGGCGGCGGCGTCGTAGCGGATCGCGACGTCGATGCCGTCGCGCTCCAGGTGCAGCAGCGCGTGCGTGGCCGAGATGCGCACGTCCACGCCCGGATGCGCCGCGGTGAAGCTGCCCAGCCGCGGGATCAGCCACAGGCCGGCGAAGCCGGGCGTGGTCGTGACGACCACGGTTTTCGGCCGCGCCGCGCGCTGCAGCGCCTGGCCGGTGGCGTGCAGCTGCTGCAGCACGTCGACGACCACGCGCTGCAGCAGCTCGCCGTCGGGCGTCAGCCGCAGCGCGCGGTGCAGGCGCTGGAACAGCGGCACGCCGTAGTGCGCCTCGAGCGCCTGGATCTGCCGGCTGATCGCCGACTGCGTCAGCGCCAGCTCGTCGGCGGCGCGCGTGAAGCTCAGGTGGCGCGCGGCCGCCTCGAACGCCTCGAGCGGCGCCAGCGGGGGCAGGTGGTACGGCCGGCGAGCCATCGTGGTTGCTCCTTCGCATGCAGTACGCGCATGCAGAGTATTCCAAATCACCGTTTGAATCAGTCTACTTCCTCACCGAACATCGTGACATGGCGTTCGGTGGCAATGTCGAGACCGATCGACAGATGCATCGCACGCATGGCAAGGAGGCCCGCACCATGTTCACCGATCTGCAACTGCCTGCGCGCCGGATGGCGCGCCACAGCCTGCTGCGCCTGCCCCGGCCGCAGGGGCGCGCCGTGGTCTGCCTCAGCGGCAGCCTGTGGATCACCGTCGACGACGATCCGCGCGACGTGATCCTCGCGCCCGGCGACCGCCACGTGTTCGCGCCCGACGACGGCGACGCGATCGTCAGCGCGCTGCAGGACTCGTCGCTGCTGCTGCTCGACCTCGGCGGCGAACTGGTACCGCCGCACCGGCCGGCCGCCAGGGTGGCGCCGTGACCGCGCTGCACGTGCCGACGCGCCTGATCGACGTGGTGCGCCTCGCCGACGGCCGCCGCGTGACGCTGCGCCCGGTGCTGCCGCAGGACGACGACCTGCAGCAGCGGCTGGTGCGCAGCCTGTCGCCGGCGGCGCGCACGCAGCGCTTCTTCGCGCCGATCCGCGAGCTGCCGGCCGACTGGCTGCGGCGCATGACGCAGGTCGACCACCGGCGCCACGTCGCGCTGGTCGCCGAGAGCTTCGACGACGCGCCGGGGCCGGCGGCCACGCCGGTGGGCGAGGCGCGCTACGTGATCGGCGAGCGCGACGACGCGGCCGAGTTCGCGCTCGTCGTCGCCGACGCCTGGCAGCGCCACGGCATCGGCCGGCGGCTGCTCGCGAGCCTGCGCGACCACGCGCACGCCGCCGGGCTGGCGCAGCTCGAGGGCGAGGTGCAGGCCGGCAACGCGGCGATGCTGGCGCTGGCGCGGCGCCTGGGATTCGAGCTGCGCGCGCACCCCGGCGACGCGCGGCTGGTGCAGGTCGTCGCGCGGCTCAACGCCGCGTCGCACCGCACGCCGCCGGCTACTGCAGTGGTTCCTTCAGCGCCTTCGGCATCGGCAGCGGCGTGACCTCGATGCCCTCGTCGCGCAGCGCCTGCGTCTGCTCGGGCGTCGCGCGGCCGCGGATGCCGCGCGACTCGACCTCGCCGTAGTGGATGCGCCGCGCCTCGTCGGGAAAGCGCTCGCCGACGTCCTCGGTGGTCGCCAGCACGTGGTGCACCGCCTTCAGCCACAGCGCCTGCAGGTCGGGCTGCGGCGGCGAGGCCGGCGGGGCCGCCGCGGGCTCGGTCGCGCCGGACAGGTTCAGCCGCGGCGCGCTGGGCAGCCGCTGCACGATGCGGTCGCCGCACAGCGGGCACTCGACCAGGCCGCGGCCGTTCTGGTCGAGGAACTCGTCCTCCGAGGTGAACCAGCCCTCGAAGCGGTGGCCGTGTTGGCAGCGCAGGTCCAGCACCTTCATGGGCGCATTATCGGCAGGCGGGCCGAGGCCGTCAGGGCGCGGGCTGCCAGGGCAGCGCCCAGGCGCCGGCGCGCCAGCGCTGCAGCCACATCAGCCCGACCAGCGTCTTCGCGTCGGTGACCTCGCCGCGCGCGGCCATCGCGTCGAGCTCGGCCGGGTCGAGACACACGACGTCGAGGTGTTCGCCGTCGTCGAGGCGCTGCTCGCCCGGCGACAGGCCGCGCGCGAACCAGATCTCGATGCACTCGTCGGAGTAGGCGACCGCGGTGTGCATCGCGCCGGCGCGCGCCCACTCGCGCGCGCGGTAGCCGGTCTCCTCGGCGAGCTCGCGCACCGCGGTGGCCAGCGGGCCCTCGCCGGCGTCGATCTTGCCGGCGGGAAGTTCGAGCAGCACGCGACCCAGCGGGTAGCGGAACTGGCGCTCCATCACCAGCCGCCCGTCGTCGAGCAGCGGCACGACGACCACCGCGCCGGGGTGCACGATGTACTCCCGCCCGGCCTCGCGCCCGCCGGGCAGGCGCACGGTGTCGCGCCGCACCTCGAGCAGCGCGCCGCGGAACACCACGCGCGTGTCGACGCGCGTCTCGCGCAGGTGCGCGTCGTCGCCGTCCATCAGCCGCCGCGCCGGCGCAGGTAGCGCCAGACGACCCCGGGGAACGCGAAGGTCAGGAACAGGCACAGCGCGGCGGCATAGAACTCCCAGCCCTGCGCGTGGCGCTGGCCGACGCGCGTCTCGAGCCCGAACCCGACCGCCAGCGTGAGCGCGCCGAACAGCAGCAGTTCGAGCACGCGCCAGCCCAGGTGCTTGTTCGCCCGCCGCGGACCGACGACGAACAGCCGCTCGTTGACGAACGGCAGGTTGGCCAGCAGCAGCGCGACGAGCAGCACCAGCCAGACTTCGGCGGACTGGGTCACCCCGCCAGCGCCTTGACGATGGCGTCACGGCACAGCGCCATCAGCCCGCCGGGCAGCAGGCCGAGCGCGAGCACCGCCGCACCGTTGAGCGCCAGCAGCGCACCTGCGCCCTGCGGCACCCAGGTCACCGGCGTCGGGTCGGTCGGCTCGTCGAAGTACATCACCTTGACCACGCGCAGGTAGTAGTACGCGCCGATCAGCGACAGCAATACCGCGACCACCGCGAGCACGATGTAGCCGGTCGATCCGGTGGTCACCAGCGCCTGCAGCACCGCCAGCTTCGCGTAGAAGCCCACCGTCGGCGGGATGCCGGCCAGCGAGAACATGAACACCGTCATCACGCCGGCCAGCCAGGGGCTGCGCCTGGACAGCCCGGCGAGGTCGGCGATGCGGTCGCACTCGTGGCCCTGGCGCGCCAGCAGCATCACCATGCCGAAGGTGCCCAGCGTGGTCAGCACGTAGGTCACCAGGTAGAACAGCGCCGAGCTGTAGCCGTTGGCCGCCGACAGCGTGTTGCCGCCGACCACGGTGGGCGTCAGGCCGAGCAGCACGAAGCCGACCTGCGCGATCGTCGAGTACGCCAGCATGCGCTTGAAGTTGCCCTGCGCGATGGCGACGAAGTTGCCGACCACCAGCGACGCGACGGCGAGCACGATCAGCATCTGCTGCCAGTCGGCGGCCAGCCCGTTCAGGCTCTCGTGCAGCAGGCGCAGCGTCATGCCGAACGCCGCCAGCTTGGGCGCGCCGGCGATCAGCAGCGTCACCGCGGTCGGGGCGCCGTGGTAGACGTCGGGCACCCACATGTGGAACGGCACCGCGCCGAACTTGAACGCCAGCCCGGCGACGACGAACACCAGGCCGAACACCAGCACCTCCTGGTTGATGCGCCCGCTCTGGATCGCGTCGAACACCTCGGCGTGCTGCAGCGAACCGGTGGCGCCGTACATCATCGACAGCCCGTACAGCAGGAAGCCGCTGGCCAGCGCGCCGAGCACGAAGTACTTCATCGCCGCCTCGGTGGCCTGCGCATCGTCGCGCCGCAGCGCGACCAGCGCGTACAGCGACAGGCTCATCACCTCGAGGCCGAGGTAGATGACGAGGAAGTTGTTCGCCGACACCATCACCGAGATGCCGAGCAGCGAGAACATCGCCAGCGTGAAGAACTCGCCCTTGAGCATCTCGCGCGACGCGATGTACGGCTGCGCGTATGCGATGGTCAGCATCACCGCCAGCGTCGCGGCCAGCGCCAGCAGGTGGCCCATCGGGTCGGACACCATCAGGCCCTGCATCGCCAGCGCGCTGTCGCCCGCGTTCAGCGCCTGCAGGTGCAGCCAGGCGACCAGCGCCAGCGACGCCTGCGCCAGCCAGAAGGTCGGCCGGCGCCGCGGGTCGTCGACGAACAGGTCGACGATCGCGACGACGCACACCGCGACCAGCAGCACGATCTCGGGCAGCGCGACGGTCCAGTTCAGTTCGTTCATCTCAGCTTCCAGTGCGGTCGAGCGGGCCTGGGCGGGTGCGCCTCGACCGATCGAGCGGCCGCCACAGACCCGGCTGCGCCGGTCCGCTGGCGGCTCCCCCTCGAGGGGGAGCGCCGAAGGCGCTGCGGGGGTGGGCCATGTCAGTCCAGCTTGGACAGCGCCACGTGCTCGAGCAGCTGCGCCACCGACACCTGCATCACGTCGGTGAACGGCTTCGGGTACACGCCCATCGCGAGCACCGCCGCGGCCAGCAGCGCGAGCATCGCGAACTCGCGCGCGTTGATGTCGGCCAGCGCCCTGACGTCGTCGTTGGCGACCTCGCCGAAGTACACGCGCTTGACCATCCACAGCGTGTACGCCGCGCCGAAGATCAGCGTGGTGGCCGCCAGCAGGCCGAGCCAGAAGTTGACCTTCACGGTGCCCAGGATGACCATCCACTCGCCGACGAAGCCGGCGGTGCCCGGCAGGCCGCAGTTGGCCATCGCGAACAGCACCGCGAACGCGGTGAAGCGCGGCATCGTGTTGACGACGCCGCCGTAGTCGGCGATCTCGCGCGAGTGCACGCGGTCGTAGAGCACGCCGATGCACAGGAACATCGCGCCCGAGACGAAGCCGTGGCTGATCATCTGCACCAGCCCCCCGGCCACGCCGAGGTCGTTGAAGACGAAGAAGCCCAGCGTCACGAAGCCCATGTGCGCGATCGACGAGTACGCGACGAGCTTCTTCATGTCGCGCTGCACCAGCGCGACCAGCCCGATGTACACCACCGCGACCAGGCTCAGCGCGATGATGAACCACGCGTACTCGCGCG
The DNA here is from genome assembly GCF_035325925.1 of Azohydromonas sp. NCBI lineage: Bacteria > Pseudomonadati > Pseudomonadota > Betaproteobacteria > Burkholderiales > Sphaerotilaceae > Azohydromonas > Azohydromonas sp. The sequence continues at coordinate 29,054 of NZ_DAOKZA010000033.1, forward strand.
ACGCGTCGGGCGCGATCGGCATCGAGAAGCGCAGGAAGCCGTAGGCGCCGAGCTTGAGCATGATCGCCGCCAGCACCACCGAGCCGCCGGTGGGCGCCTCGACGTGCGCGTCGGGCAGCCAGGTGTGCACCGGCCACATCGGCACCTTCACGCTGAACGCCGCGAAGAACGCGAAGAACAGCAGCGCCTGCGCGCCCATCGGGATCGGCAGCGCGTGCCATTCGAGGATCGAGAAGCTGCCGCCCGACTTCCAGTACAGGTAGATCAGCGCGATCAACATCAGCAGCGAGCCGAGCAGCGTGTACAGGAAGAACTTGAACGCCGCGTAGACGCGCCGCGGGCCGCCCCACACGCCGATGATGATGTACATCGGGATCAGCGTCGCCTCGAAGAACACGTAGAACAGCAGCCCGTCGAGCGCGGCGAACACGCCGATCATCAGCCCCGACAGGATCAGGAACGCGCCCATGTACTGGTTGACGCGCTGCTCGATCACCTGCCACGCCGAGATCACGACGATCACCGTGATGAACGCGGTCAGCAGCACGAACCACACCGAGATGCCGTCGACCCCGAGGTGGTAGTGCACGTTGAAGCGCTCGATCCACGGCAGCAGCTCGACGAACTGCATCTGCGCCGTCGACGCGTCGAACCCCGCCACCAGCGGGATCGTCACCGCGAAGGCGGCGATCGAGCCGACCAGCGCGACCCAGCGCACCGTGTCCTTGTGCTCGTCGCGCCCCAGCGCGAGCAGCACGGCGCCGACCACGATCGGCAGCCAGATGGCAACACTCAGCAAGCCCATTGTTCTTCGCTCCGCCCGTCGTGTCGTCGTCTCAACGGCCGAACAGGCTCGTCAGGTGCGGCCACAGCTGCCACGTCATCAGCGCGAACACGCCCAGGATCATCACCAGCGCGTACCAGTACAGGTGCCCGGTCTGCACGCGGCGCGCCGCCGCGGCCAGGGCGTCGACGGCACGCGCGCTGCCGTTGATCAGGCCGTCGATCAGGCCCACGTCGCCGCCCTTCCACAGGCCGGTGCCCAGCGCGCGCGCGGTCGGGGCGATCACGTTCTCGTTGAACCAGTCCATGTAGTACTTGTTCTCGAGCACGCGGTACACGACGCCGAAGCGCGCCTTGATCGCCGCCGGGATCGACGGCTGCCTCAGGTAGAACCACCAGGCGGTGACGACGCCGGCCAGCGCGAGCCAGAACGGCGGCGTCTGCAGCCCGTGCAGCGCCATCGCCGCGGCGCCGTGGAACTGCGCGGCCAGCTGGGTCATCGCCGGGTGGCGCGCGGCGTCGACGACGATCGAGTCCTTGAAGAAGTCGCCGAACAGCATCGGGCCGATCGTCAGGTAGCCGATCACCACCGACGGCACCGCCAGCAGGATCAGCGGCGCGGTGACGACCCACGGCGACTCGTGCGGCGTCGCGTCGTGATGGTCGTCGCGGCCGTGCGCGTGGTCGTCCGCGGGCGGGAACGGCTTGTGGCGGAAGCGCTCCTCGCCGTGGAAGACGAGGAAGTACATGCGAAACGAGTAGAACGCGGTGACGAACACGCCGGCGATCACCGCGAAGGTCGCGAACCCCGCGCCCGGCAGCGTGCTCGCCTCGACGGCCATGATGATGCTGTCCTTCGAGTAGAAGCCCGAGAACAGCGGCGTGCCGATCAGCGCCAGCGAGCCGAGCAGCGACGTGATCCACGTGATCGGCATGTACCTGCGCAGGCCGCCCATGTTGCGGATGTCCTGGTCGTGGTGCATGCCGATGATCACGCTGCCGGCGGCAAGGAACAGCAGCGCCTTGAAGAACGCGTGCGTCATCAGGTGGAACACCGCCACCGAGTAGGCACTGGCGCCCAGCGCGACCGTCATGTAGCCCAGCTGCGACAGCGTCGAGTACGCGACGACGCGCTTGATGTCGTTCTGGACGATGCCCAGGAAGCCCATGAACAGCGCGGTGATCGCGCCGATCACCAGCACGAACGACAGCGCGGTGTCCGACAGCTCGAACAGCGGGCTCATGCGCGCGACCATGAAGATGCCGGCAGTGACCATCGTCGCGGCGTGGATCAGCGCCGAGATCGGCGTCGGGCCTTCCATCGAGTCGGGCAGCCACACGTGCAGCGGGAACTGCGCGCTCTTGCCCATCGCGCCGATGAACAGGCAGATGCACGCCACCGTGATCAGCATCCAGTCGGTGCCGGGGAACGTGAGCTGCGCCAGTTCGCCGGCCTTCGCGAAGGTCTCGCCGTAGTGCAGCGTGCCGGCGTAGGCGGCGAGCAGGCCGATGCCGAGGATGAAGCCGAAGTCGCCGACCCGGTTGACCAGGAAGGCCTTCATGTTGGCGAAGATCGCCGTCGGCTTCTTGAACCAGAAGCCGATCAGCAGGTACGACACCAGGCCCACCGCCTCCCAGCCGAAGAACAACTGCAGGAAGTTGTTGCTCATGACCAGCATGAGCATCGAGAACGTGAACAGGCTGATGTACGAGAAGAAGCGCTGGTAGCCCGGGTCGTCGGCCATGTAGCCGATGGTGTAGACGTGCACCATCAGCGACACGAAGGTCACGACGCACATCATCATCGCGCTCAGTCCGTCGACGAGGAAGCCGACTTCCATCTTCAGGCCGCCGACGACCATCCACTCGTAGACGGTGGCGTCGAAGCGCGCGCCGTCGACCGCGACGTCGCGCAGCACCAGTGCCGACAGCACGAACGACAGCGCGACGCCGAGGATCGTCACCGTGTGCGCGCCGCGCCGGCCGACCCAGCGGCCGGCCAGGCCCGCGACGATCGCGCCCACGAGCGGCGCCAGCGGGATCGCGAGCAGGGTGTTGGGGTTCAGTTCTGCGGCCATAGTCTGTTCAGCAGCGGCACGGGGCTACGCCGGCAAGGCGAGCGGCCGCCGCGGACCCGGCGTTGCCGGTGCGCTGGCGGCGCCCCCTCGAGGGGGCGGGCGAGGGCCGTGGGGGGGTGGTCCATGTCAGCCCTTGAGCGTGTCGAGCTCCTCGACCGCGATCGACGCGCGGTTGCGGAACAGCACGACGAGGATCGCCAGGCCGATCGCCGACTCGGCGGCGGCCACCGTGAGGATGAAGAACACGAACACCTGCCCGGCCATGTCGCCGAGGTAGTGCGAGAACGCGACGAAGTTCAGGTTGACCGCCAGCAGCATCAGCTCGATGGCCATCAGCAGCACGATCAGGTTGCGGCGGTTGAGGAAGATCCCGATCACCGACAGCGCGAACAGGATCGCGCCGAGCGACAGGAAATGCCCGAGCGTGATCGGACCCATCATGCCTTGCCCTCCTCGCCGGCCGGCGCCGCGGCCGGCCGCTCGACCACCGGCGGCATCCTGACGACACGCAGCCGGTCGGCCTTGCGCACGCGCACCTGCGCGGCCGGGTCGATGTAGCGCGAGTCCTTGCGCCGGCGCAGCGTCAGCGCGATCGCCGCGACGATCGCCAGCAGCAGCAGCACCGCGGCGACCTGCAGCGGGTACAGGTACTTGGTGTAGATCTCGATGCCCAGCAGCCGGGTGTTGCCCATCGCCACTGCGGCGGCGTCGGGCTGCGGCGCGTCGGGCAGGTCGAAGCCGCCCATCAGCACCAGCGCCATCTCGAGCGCGATCACCGCGCCGACGAGCCCGGCCAGCGGGAAGTGGCGCCAGAAGTTCTCGCGGAAGCGGTCGGTGTTGATGTCGAGCATCATCACGACGAACAGGAACAGCACCATCACCGCGCCGACGTAGACCAGCACCAGCGCGATCGCGAGGAACTCGGCCTCGAGCAGCATCCACACGCACGCCGCGTTGAAGAACGCGAGCACGAGGTACAGCGCCGCGTGCACGGTGCTGCGCGCCGTGATCACGCGCAGCGCGGCGAACAGCAGCACGACGGAGAACAGGTAGAAGAGCGCGGTGATGGTGTTCATGGTGTGTGGGCCGCGTGATGCGCGCGCGCCTTCGGTGCGGACGGCGCGGGGCGCGGGCGACGCCGCAGGCCTGTCAGCGGTAGCGGGCGTCGGCCTCCTTGGCGGCGGCGATCTGCTTCTCGTAGCGGTCGCCGACCGCGAGCAGCATGTCCTTGGTGAAGTACAGGTCGCCGCGCTTCTCGCCGTGGTACTCGAAGATGTGCGTCTCGACGATCGAGTCGACCGGGCAGCTCTCCTCGCAGAAGCCGCAGAAGATGCACTTCGTGAGGTCGATGTCGTAGCGGGTGGTGCGTCGCGTGTTGTCTTCGCGGCACCCGGATTCGATCGTGATCGCCAGCGCCGGGCACACCGCCTCGCACAGCTTGCACGCGATGCAGCGCTCCTCGCCGTTGTCGTAGCGGCGCAGCGCGTGCAGCCCGCGGAAACGCGGCGACAGCGGCGTCTTCTCCTCGGGGAACTGGATCGTGATGTGCGGCGACAGGAAGTGCCGCCCGGTGATCGCGAGCCCCTTGAACAGCTCGAGCAGCAGGAAGCTCGAGAAGAAGTCCTTGACCGCACTCATGACGAGCCCTCAGACGCGTTGACGGCCCCGCACCATGCCCGCACGCGTCGCGGCGCACGGGCGCGCAAGCCACCGCCGCGGATCCGGCATCGCCGGTCCGCCGGCGGCGCCGCCTCGAGGAGGAGCGCCGAAGGCGCTTCGGGGGTGGGCCGGTTCATTTCCAGATGTTCCACGGCGACTGGATCCACAGCCCCACGACCACCAGCCACACCAGCGTCACCGGGATGAAGATCTTCCAGCCCAGGCGCATGATCTGGTCGTAGCGGTAGCGCGGGAACGTCGAGCGCACCCACAGGAACATGGTGACGACGACGAAGGTCTTGATCGCGAGCCAGATCCAGCCCGGGATCCAGTTGAACAGCGCCGAGTCGATCGGCGGCAGCCAGCCGCCGAGGAACATGATCACGCACAGCGTGCTGACCAGGATCATGTTCGCGTACTCGGCGAGGAAGAACATCGCGAAGCTCATGCCCGAGTACTCGATCATGTGCCCGGCGACGATCTCGCTCTCGCCCTCGACGACGTCGAACGGGTGGCGGTTGGTCTCGGCCAGCCCGGAGATGAAGTAGACGAGGAAGATCGGCAGCAGCGGCAGCCAGTTCCACGACAGGAAGTTCAGCCCCATCTCGGCGAACCGGCCGCGATCCTGCGACAGCACGATCTCGGTCATGTTCATGCTCGCCGAGACCATCAGCACGACGACCAGCGCGAAGCCCATCGCGATCTCGTAGCTGACCATCTGCGCCGACGCGCGCAGCGCGCCGAGGAACGCGTACTTCGAGTTGCTCGCCCAGCCGGCGATGATCACGCCGTAGACCTCGAGCGAGGTGATGGCCATCAGGAACAGCAGCCCGGCGTTGATGTTCGCCAGCGCGACCTCGGGGCCGAAGGGCACCACCGCCCACGCCGCCAGCGCCGGCATGATGGTCATCACCGGGCCGAGGAAGAACAGCCCCTTGTTCGCCGCGGTCGGGCGGATGATCTCCTTGAAGACCAGCTTCACCGCGTCGGCGATCGGCGTCAGCAGCCCGTACGGGCCGACGCGGTTCGGGCCCGGGCGGATCTGCGTCCAGCCGATGCCCTTGCGCTCCCACAGCGTCAGGTACGCCACGCAGCCCATCAGCGGCAGCACCAGCGCGACGATCTTCACCAGGTTCCACACCACCGGCCACCAGGTGCCGCCCAGCGTGGCCTGCCCGAGTTGATGCACTTGATCGAGCATGTCAGACCTTCTCGACGCTCAGCGGGCCGAACAGCGCGCCCAGCGCCGCGGTGTCGGCGGTGGCGGCCACGCGCCCCGCACCCGCCGCCAGCGTCGTGTCCTCGCACGCCGCGAGCACCACCTGCGCGGCGCCGCGCGACAGGCGCACGTGGTCGCCGACGCGCAGGCCAAGCTCGCGCCACAGCGCGCTGGGCAGCCCGGCCACGGGCCTGGCGGCGTCGGCGGTGCGCTGCAGCGACGCCGCGCGGCGCACGATCGCGTCGCCGGCGTAGATGGGCACGTCGGCGATGCGCTCGAGGCCCGCGGCCGCCGGCATCGGCGCGGCGAACGCGGCGGCGTTGTCCAGGCGCGAGGCGATCGACGCGACGTCGCCGAGCGCCTCGGCGCGCACCTCGTCGACCGACTCGTGCTCGAAGCCGTCGAGGCCCAGCAGGTTGCCGAGCACGCGAAGCACCTTCCACGCCGGGCGCGTCTCGCCCAGCGGCCTGACGACGCCGTGGAAGCTCTGCGCGCGGCCCTCGGCGTTGACGAAAGTGCCGGCAGTCTCGGTGAACGGCGCGATCGGCAGCATCACGTCGGCGTGCTCGACGACCGCGTCGTTGAAAGCGGTCAGCGCGACGACCATGCCTGCCCCCTGCAGCGCCGCGACCGCGGCGGCCGGATCGGCGGCGTCGTGCGCCGGCTCGACGCCGAGCAGCAGCAGCGCCTTCATCGGCTGCGACAGCATCTGCGCTGCGTTCAGCCCGCCGGCGCGCGGCATCGCGCCGACCAGCTGCGCGCCCACCGCGTTGCCGGCATCGCCGAGCACGCCCACCGTGGCGCCGCACTGTGCGCCGATCCAGTTCGCCAGCGCGAGCAGCGCGCCGGCCTGCGGGTGCCACGTGGCGGCGTTGCCCAGCAGCACCGCCTTGCGATCACCGCCGAGCAGCGAGTCGGCCACGGCCTGCGCCTCGGGCGTCGCGTGGCCGGGCAGCGGCGCGGCCGCGCCGGTGCGCGCGGCGACCGCGGCAGCGACGTCGGCCAGCGCCTGCAGCCAGCCCGACGGCGCGGCGCTCAGGCGGTGCGCCACGGGCATCGCCCAGTCGTCGTGCACCGCGTTCAGGCTCGAGACCTCGGCGCCGTGGCGCACCGCCTGGCGGATGCGCTGCGCGAGCAGCGGCTGGTCTTTGCGCAGGAACGCGCCGATCACGAAGGCGCGCTGCAGCGACGACAGCGACGCGATCGGGGTGCCGAGCCAGCGCACGCCGGCGCGCGGCGAGAAGTCGGCGTGGCGCGTGCGGTGGTCGACGTTGTCGCTGCCGAGGCCGCGCACCAGCCTGGCCAGCAGGTGCAGCTCCTCGCAGGTCTGGCCCGGTGCGCCGAGCGCGCCGATGGCCTGCGCACCGAACTCGGCCTTGATGCGCTGCAGCCCGTCGGCGACGTAGTCCAGCGCGGTGTTCCAGTCGACCGCGCGCCACTGGCCACCCTGCTTGAGCATCGGTGAGGTCAGGCGCCGGTCGGTGTTCAGCGCCTCGTAGCTGAAGCGGTCGCGGTCGGCGATCCAGCACTCGTTGACGTCCTCGTTCTCGAACGGGACGACGCGCATCACGCGGGTGCCCTTGACCTGGACGATCAGATTGGCGCCGACGCTGTCGTGCGGGCTCACGCTCTTGCGCCGCGACAGCTCCCAGGTGCGCGCGCTGTAGCGGAACGGCTTGCTGGTCAGCGCGCCGACCGGGCAGATGTCGATCATGTTGCCCGACAGTTCGCTGTCGACGGTGCCGCCGCTGATCGTCGTGATCTCGCTGTGCTCGCCGCGGTGCACCATGCCGAGCTCCATGACGCCGGCGATCTCCTGGCCGAAGCGCACGCAGCGCGTGCAGTGGATGCAGCGCGTCATCTCCTCCATCGAGATCAACGGGCCGACGTCCTTCGGCGCCACGACGCGCTTTTCCTCGCCGTAGCGCGACGCCGAGTGGCCGTAGCCGACGGCGAGGTCCTGCAGCTGGCACTCGCCGCCCTGGTCGCAGATCGGACAGTCCAGCGGGTGGTTGATGAGCAGGAACTCCATCACCGACTTCTGCGCCCGCAGCGCCTTGTCGCTGCGGCTGTGCACGACCATGCCCTGCGTGACCGGCGTCGCGCACGCCGGCATCGGCTTCGGGGCCTTCTCGACGTCGACCAGGCACATGCGGCAGTTCGCCGCGATGCTGAGCTTCTTGTGGTAGCAGAAGTGCGGGATGTAGGTGCCCGCCGCGTCGGCCGCATGCATCACCATGCTGCCCTCGGGCACGCTGACCTTCTTGCCGTCGAGTTCGATCTCGATCATCGGGCCGCTCCGGCGACCGGCTCGGCGGGCAGCGAGGCGCTGCGCGCGTGCGCACCCACGAGACAGGTCTTGTGTTCGATGTGGTGCACGAACTCGTCGCGGAAGTGCTTGAGCATGCCCTGCACCGGCATCGCCGCGGCGTCGCCGAGCGCGCAGATCGTGCGCCCCTTGATGTTGTCGGCCACCGAGTCGAGCAGTTCGAGGTCCTCCAGGCGGCCCTGGCCGTGCTCGATGCGGTTGACGATGCGCCACAGCCAGCCGGTGCCCTCGCGGCACGGCGTGCACTGGCCGCAGCTCTCGTGCATGTAGAAGTAGTCGAGCCGCAGCAGGCTGCGCACCATGCAGCGCGTCTCGTCCATCACGATCACCGCGCCCGAGCCGAGCATCGAGCCGGCCTTGGCGATGGCGTCGTAGTCCATCGTCAGGTCCATCATGGCGCCCGCGGGCAGCACCGGTGCCGACGAGCCGCCGGGGATCACCGCCTTGAGCCTGCGCCCGCCCCTGACGCCGCCGGCGAGCTCGAGCAGCTTCGCGAACGGCGTGCCCAGCGGGATCTCGTAGTTGCCCGGGCGCTCGACGTCACCGACCATCGAGAAGATCTTCGTGCCGCCGTTGTTCGGCTTGCCGCACTCGAGGTAGGCCAAGCCGCCGTGGTTGATGATCCACGGCACCGCGGCGAAGGTCTCGGTGTTGTTGATCGTCGTGGGCTTGCCGTACAGCCCGAAGCTGGCCGGGAACGGCGGCTTGAACCGCGGCTGGCCCTTCTTGCCCTCCAGGCTTTCGAGCAGCGCCGTCTCCTCGCCGCAGATGTACGCGCCGAAGCCGTGGAAGGCGTGCAGCTGGAAGCCGAACCCCGAGCCGAGGATGTCGTCGCCCAGGAAGCCGGCGGCGCGCGCCTCCTCGAGCGCGCGCTCGAAGCGCTCGTAGACCTCGAAGACCTCGCCGTGGATGTAGTTGTAGCCCGTCTTCACGCCCATCGCGTAGGCGGCGATCGCCATGCCCTCGATGACGATGTGCGGGTTGTAGGCGAGGATGTCGCGGTCCTTGCAGGTGCCGGGCTCGCCCTCGTCGCTGTTGCACACCAGGTACTTGGCGCCCGGGAACTGGCGCGGCATGAAGCTCCACTTCAGCCCCGTCGGGAAGCCCGCGCCGCCGCGCCCGCGCAGCGCGCTGGTCTTGACCTCGGCGATGACCTGCTCGGGCGTCATCCCGCCGCCGGGCGGGTCGACGCCGAGAATCTTCTTCAGCGCGCGGTAGCCGCCGCGCGCGACGTAGTCGGCCAGGCGCCAGTTGCTGCCGTCGAGCCCGGCGTAGATCTGCGGCTGGATGTGCCGGCCGTGGAAGCAGGTCTCGCGCCCGCTGGCCTGGAACCTCGACAGGTCAAGCATCGTGCGCCCTCAGCGTGTCGATCAGCGCGTCGAGCCGCTCGTCGCTCATGAAGCTGACCATCTGGCGGTCGTTGACCAGCATCACCGGCGCGTCGGCGCAGGCGCCCAGGCACTCGCACTTCTGCACCGTGAACAGGCCGTCGGCGGTGGTGCCGCCTTCCTCGACGCCCAGCTTCTCGCACAGGCGCGCCAGCGCCTTCTCGCCGTCGCGCAGCTGGCACGGCAGGTTGGTGCAGACGTTGAGCTTGTAGCGGCCCACCGGCTGCTGGTTGTACATGTTGTAGAAGGTCGTGACCTCGTGCACCGCGATCGGCGGCATGTCGAGCACCTCGGCGAGCGCGACCTCGGCCTCCTGCGACACCCAGCCCTGCTCCTGCTGCACGATCGCCAGGCAGGCCATCACCGCCGATGCCTTGTGCTGCGGCGGGTACTTCGCGATCTCGCGCGCGAAGCGCGCCATCGTTGCGTCGCTGAACTTCATCATCGATCGATCTCGCCGAACACGATGTCCATGGTGCCGATGATCGCCACCGCGTCGGCGATCATGTGGCCGCGCGCCATCTCGTCGAGCCCGGCGAGGTGCGCGAAGCCCGGCGCGCGGATCTTCATGCGGTACGGCTTGTTCGCGCCGTCGCTGACCAGGTAGATGCCGAACTCGCCCTTCGGGTGCTCGACCGCGGCGTAGACCTCGCCCTCGGGCACGTGGAAGCCCTCGGTGAAGAGCTTGAAGTGGTGGATCAGCTCCTCCATGTTGGCCTTCATCTCGACCCGCGGCGGCGGTGCCACCTTGTGGTTGTCGGTGATGACGGGGCCCGGATTCGCGCGCAGCCAGTCGACGCACTGCCGGATGATGCGATTGGCCTGGCGCATCTCCTCGACGCGCACCAGGTAGCGGTCGTAGGTGTCGCCGTTGCTGCCCACCGGCACGTCGAAGTCCATGCGGTCGTAGACCTCGTACGGCTGCGTCTTGCGCAGGTCCCACGCGACGCCCGAGCCGCGCAGCATCGGGCCGGTGAAGCCCATGTTCAGCGCGCGCTCGGGGCTGACGACGCCGATGCCCACGGTGCGCTGCTTCCAGATGCGGTTGTCGGTGAGCAGCGTCTCGTAGTCGTCGACGTTGGCCGGGAAACGCGCGCAGAAGTCGTCGATGAAGTCGAGCAGCGAGCCCTGGCGGTTGGCATTGAGCTTGTCGACGGCCTTCGCGTTGCGGATCTTGCTGGGCTGGTACTGCGGCATCGACTCGGGCAGGTCGCGGTACACGCCGCCGGGGCGGAAGTACGCGGCATGCATGCGCGCGCCCGACACCGCCTCGTACATGTCGAACAGGTCCTCGCGCTCGCGGAAGCAGTAGATGAGCATGTTCATCGCACCGCAGTCGAGGCCGTGCGCGCCGAGCCACAGCAGGTGGTTCAGCAGCCGGGTGATCTCGGCGAACATCACGCGGATGTACTGCGCGCGCTCGGGCACCTCGATGCCGAGCAGCTTCTCGATGGCCAGGCAGTACGCATGCTCGTTGCACATCATCGACACGTAGTCGAGACGGTCCATGTACGGCAGCGCCTGGATGTAGGTCTTCGTCTCGGCGAGCTTCTCGGTGGCGCGGTGCAGCAGCCCGACGTGCGGGTCGGCGCGCTGGATGACCTCGCCGTCGAGCTCGAGCACCAGGCGCAGCACCCCGTGGGCCGCCGGGTGCTGCGGCCCGAAGTTCAGCGTGTAGTTCTTGATGTCAGCCATGGATCAGCCCCCCCGCGAAGCGGCCTGAGGCCCTCGTGGCCGCTCGACGACGACGAGCACTGCGGTCATTGCAGTCCACCATAGGATTCTTCGCGCACGATGCGCGGCGTGATCTCGCGCGGCTCGATCGTCACCGGCTGGTAGATCACGCGGCGGCGCTCTGGGTCGTAGCGCATCTCGACGTGGCCCGACACGGGGAAGTCCTTGCGCATCGGGTGGCCGATGAAGCCGTAGTCGGTGAGGATGCGGCGCAGGTCGTCGTGGCCGTCGAAGACGATGCCGTACAGGTCGAAGGCCTCGCGCTCGAACCAGTTGGCCGCGCTCCACACGCCGGTCAGCGACGGCACCACCGGCAGGTCGTCGTCGGGCGCGAACACCTTCAGCCGCACGCGGTGGTTCAGGCTCACCGACAGCAGGTGCGTGACCACGCAGTAGCGCAGGCCCTCCCAGGGCCGGTCCTTGTAACCCGAGTAGTCGACGCCGGCGAGGTCGATCAGCTGCTCGAAGCGCAGCGCCGCGTCGTCGCGCAGCGTGCGCGCGGCGTCGAGACTGTCGGCCGCGCGCACCGTCACCGTGATCTCGCCGCGGTCGCGCCGCAGGTCCTGCATGCGCTCGCCGAGCGCCGCGCGCAGCGCGGCTTCGAGCCTGTCGAGTCGTTCGCTCATGATCGTTGGGCTCAGCGCGCGATCGTGTTCTCGCGCCGGATCTTGGCCTGCAGCTGCAGGATGCCGTACAGCAGCGCCTCGGCGGTGGGCGGGCAGCCCGGCACGTAGACGTCCACCGGGACGATGCGGTCGCAGCCGCGCACGACGCTGTAGCTGTAGTGGTAGTAGCCCCCGCCGTTGGCGCACGAGCCCATGCTCAGCACCCAGCGCGGCTCGGCCATCTGGTCGTAGACCTTGCGCAGCGCCGGGGCCATCTTGTTGCACAGCGTGCCCGCGACGATCATCAGGTCGCTCTGGCGCGGGCTGGGGCGGAACAGCATGCCGAAGCGGTCGATGTCGTAGCGCGCCGCGCCGGCGTGCATCATCTCCACCGCGCAGCACGCCAGCCCGAAGGTCATCGGCCACAGCGAGCCGGTCTTGGACCAGTTGATCAGCTTGTCGACCGAGGTGGTGACGAAGCCTTCCTTCAGAACGCCTTCGATGCCCATGTCACTGCTCCCGGGTCATTCCCAATCCAGGGCGCCCTTCTTCCACTCGTAGACGAAGCCGACGACGAGGATCGCGAGGAAGATCATCATGGCCCAGAAGCCGGTGGCGCCGATGTCGTGCAGCGCGACGGCCCACGGGAAGAGGAACGCAATCTCGAGGTCGAACAGGATGAACAGGATCGCGACGAGGTAGTAGCGCACGTCGAACTTCATGCGCGCGTCCTCGAAGGCCTCGAAGCCGCACTCGTACGGCGAGTTCTTCTCGGGGTCGGGCCGGTTGGGCCCGAAGACGAAGCCGATGACCTGCGGCGCGACGCCGACCGCCACGCCGACCAGGATGAACAGGATGACGGGCAGGTACTGTTGCAGGTCCATGGTGTCGGCGTGCTCTTGTTCGCTCACCCGGCGTGGCAGGCCTCGCGCATCGAGGCCACCGCGGTGAGCCCGAGCTTGCCTGCCGAACCCTGCACGAACCTGTCAGGGCCCGCCGCGTCGCACCGGGTGAGGACGTCGCGGCGATCTCGGTACAGCGGACTGTGGAAACCCTGGTGCCGACGGCGAGACTCGAACTCGCACAGCTTTCGCCACTACCCCCTCAAG